>JAYVEE010000167.1:0-4301 GCA_043749005.1 Polaromonas sp.
ATCAGCGCGAATGTTGCGCGCCAGATCAAAACCGTCCATACGCGGCATTTCAATATCAGATAGCACCACCGCAGGTCGCTCCTCTTGCAGACGTTCCAGCGCCTGCAGACCGTCTGCAGCAAGGACAACGCGGTAGCCTTCACGCTGTAATAGTCGCTGAGTTACACGCCTTACCGTGATGGAGTCATCGACCACCATAACCAGCGGAATCTGCGGTACGGGAGCTGGCAACACGAGTGCAACTGCACCATCACCGCCAGCAGCCTCCAGCATGTGCGGCTCGGCACTGTCACCGCTCAGGGCACGAGCTTGCAGACCATAAACAGAGGCCAGCGCCACCGGGTTGTAAATCAGCACCACTGCACCCGATGCCAATACCGACATGCCCGCCAGACCTGGCAGACGCGATAACTGCGGCCCCAGGTTCTTAACCACCACCTCCTGGTTGCCCAGCACCTCATCGACGTGCAACGCCACGCGCTGTGCGGCGCTTCGAAACACTACAACAGACGAGTTTTTGACCTGAACTTCAGCACTTTGCGCAGAGGCCTGTAGCAAGGCGCCCGACCAGAAAAACGGCACAGCCTCGCCGCCCACGTCCAGCGTACCAGTATTGTAGGCCTGCTGAAGATCTTTGGCCGATGTACGGCGGACCGTTTCAACCACGTTGGCAGGCACACCCACTGAGAGGCTGCCGCTGCGTATCATCACCACTTGCGTCACAGCAGTGGTGAGCGGTAGCACCAGCTTGAACTGCGTGCCCTGACCAAGCGTTGTGGCGGTTTCAATCCTGCCGCCTACGCCGTTAACTTCAGAGCGCACCACGTCCATGCCAATTCCGCGCCCCGACAGCTCGGTCACCTGTGTCGCTGTCGTAAAACCAGGCATAAAAATCAGGTTAGCCGCCTGCTGATCGTCAAGAAGCTGCTCGGCGTTGATCAAGCCTGAGCTGATGGCCTTTTCACGGATGCGTTTTAAGTCAAGGCCGGCTCCGTCGTCTCGAAATTCGACCGACACGTCATTGCCTTCCTGACGCAGTTCAACCGTGATCAAACCAGCAGCATCCTTACCGGCAGCACTGCGGACCGATGGGCTTTCAATGCCGTGCGCGACGCAGTTGCGCAGCAAATGCTCAAACGCGGGCGTCATGCGATCCAGCATGCCGCGGTCCATCTCAATCGTGGCGCCCAACAAATCAAGTTTGACCTGCTTGCCGGTTTCCTTGGAAGCCAGGCGTACTACGCGGTACAGGCGGTCTGAAATACCTTCAAACTCGACCATTCGAGTTCTAAGAAGGTCGCGTTGCAGTTCACGGGTTTGGCGTGCCTGAGCGACCAAATCGTCTTCGGTGGCCTCAACAGTGCGCTGCAAGGTGCGCTGCACGGTTGCCACGTCGTTCACCGATTCGGCCATCATGCGGGTCAACTCCTGCACGCGGGTAAAGCGGTCAAATTCGAGCGGATCAAAACCGGCCTGCAATTCTTTGGCTTGTGCCAGGCGTGATTGCATCTGTGTTTCTGCCTGCAGTTCAATGTCACGCAGTTGCTGGCGCAAACGGTTCAAGTTATCGCTCATGTCGCCCAGCGAGCCACGCAACTGATTGAGTTCAACCTCCAGACGTGAGCGGGTAATCATTACCTCACCCGCCTGATTCACCATACGGTCCAGCAACTGGGACCGCACCCGAATGGAAGCACTTGCAGCTTGGCGTAGCGGCTGCATAGCCATCATTTGCGGCGCGGGAACCAGAACCTTGCCAATGGCTGCGCGGGCAACGACGGGTTCAATGGGGTTGTGCGTGTCCTCTGCAGCTGGCTCTTCATCCGTCAACGCATCGGCTTGGGTGTCTCCAACGAAAGGCGCCACCACGGCGGCAGTTGCTGGTGCAGCAGGTGCAACTGGAGACTCATGCACAGCATCCACCTTACGCAACATGTCAAGGGCGTACTGCATTGCATCAAAGCGAGTTAGCAGTGGCTCAAAGTCCTGGCTTGCGGCAGCGTCAGTGCCCAAAAATTCAATTTCAGATTCAATCTTGTGCGCCATTTCACCCAGGCGTAGCGCTCCGGCAAGCCGCGCGCTACCTTTAAGGGTGTGCAGGGCGCGCAAAACTTCCATGCGCGCGCTAAGGTTCTCAGGCCGGGCTGACCACTGGCGCAGCGCTCCACCCAATTGGGGCATTAGCTCGGTGGCTTCTTCATCAAAAATTGGAAAAAGTTCGGCATCAATCGCGTCAATCGCATCAATGTCGTCATCCTTGACGTCAGCATCGGCAAACGGGGCAGCCAAAGTAGTACTCAACACAGAAGCGCTATGGACAGGTATTACAGGTAGTGCAGCCAGAGTTGCGACGGTTGCGATAGCTGCCGTCACAACCACAGGAGCTGCGAAAGTAACGCCACTCAGTGGCTGAACCGGTTGTGCCGCAGCAGGTTCTGTGCGTTCAATTTCTGGAACGTCTGGAGCAATTTTCTCTTGCAAACTGGCCATATCGGAGTCCAGCTCAAATTTTTCATCTTCAGCAACCGGATGAATCTCTGACTCGGCATCTGAAAAATCCAGCGCACGAAGTTGCGACAATAAAAGAGGGTCTGATTCTTTCAAGAAGCCGGCTGCGAATTGATGCAAAAGTCGCCGGATGTCCTCAGCAGCGTTGACAAACACATCTGCGTACCCATCAGCAATCCCAACTGAATAATGCGCCTGCGACAGCTGCAAGGCGTCTTCCAGTGCGCGAGCCATTTCTGACAGGGAATTAAAACCGACCGTTGCGGAGCTCCCAGCCAGCGAATGGGCAAAAGACACCACCGAATCGCTGACAGGCAGGTCGTGCTCAATGGCCCATTCAGAGAGTTCTGCAAGCAGACGACGCGACCACTCGTCAGCCTCGTTCAGATAGACGTTGTACAGCGGAATGCCGATACGCAAATCACCAATTACCTTGATTTGGTCATCATCAGCCGATACCGTATCAAGCTCTGGCATCTCAGCGGGTGCATCAATCGCCGGATCAGGCGATTCAAGATCAGTAACAACCTGGACAGCTTGCTCAGGCTCTGATGAATCGATTAAGAACTCCTCTTCAAGATCTGCCACTGACAAATCAGCAACATCAAAAGATTCTGTTTGCAGTATTGCTGCATCAATGGTGCTGGCCATTGACTGGGCTTCAAACGCGTCGAGCTGTTGTTGCAGGGCTTGCATCTCCAACAGATCGGCAGTTGCATCATCATCAACAACAATCGGCGCTTCTTGCACGCCAGAAATTGCCAGGAGACTATCAAAATCAATGCCTTCGATATTGAGCATTTCTGGCTCGATGACAGGCATGACCGGCGGCAATGGCACGGGTTCTGCAGTTTGTACTGCTGCGTCGTTCAAAGCGAAAAAATCAAAATCGTCATTTGACAATTCCGAGGCACTATCTGGTTCAGCTGCAGCAGTTGGATCTGCAGCCTCGGCTTGCGCAATTGATAGCGCAGAAGTCTGCGCTGCGTCGGGCACCAACAAGGAAGCTGCCTGCGGCAAAACGAGCGCAACCAGTTTGCCCTCAGTGCGCATGGCTTCAGCACTGACTCGAAACGCCGAAGCGTCCCAAATCCCATCACTGTTGGTAGCGATGTCCTCAATCCAGCGCGAAAACCCGGTCAAGCTGGTTCCAGACAATGACAGCAAATCAATACTCGCTGGTTTTTGATCGGCCATCCAGCCGTTGAACAACTGCTCCATCGACCAGGCTGCCTCACCAAACTCATTAAGCCCCACCATGCGTGAGCTGCCTTTAAGGGTGTGAAAAACGCGTCGCAAAATAGTCAACTGGTTGATGTCGCTGGGGTCAGCGCCCAGCATGCTTACAGCATCCAGACCATTGCCTGTCACTTCTCTGGCTTCTTCAAGAAAAATGTCACGCAAGTCATCTTCTTCAAAATCAACATCTTCAACCTGACTGGCTGGGATGCCAGAGACCGGAGCAACTGCAATGGCAAGTGTGTTCAGCGCGTTGGTGGTGTCCTGTAAGTTGTGAACTGCTACCGCGAGAGAAGCATCATGTGCGGCTTGAGCAAGCACAGGCTGATCCGCCAATGTGGCTTGTGTTGCCAGGGTATTCAACCGGATGCCCAGTGCATCATCGGAAGCACCAATTTGTGCATCCTGCACCAGTGAAGTTACCTCCTGCGAGATGGTCTGGGTTGGCGCCTCGATAGTGCGGGCAGTGTTGGCCACTTTGTCGGCGCGCCCCATCAAAGGCTTGAGCTCACCCTTGACAGCGTCGTACACAAAAAGTTTTTTTGCCAGCGCCG
>JAYVEE010000168.1:0-4294 GCA_043749005.1 Polaromonas sp.
AAACTGGCCTGCTAAATTTCTTTCACTGCCTTCCCGGCAAGACCCACTCTCTTAAATAGATTTCCCTGAATGTCCGACTCCTTGGCCGTTGGCCTGAACCTGGCTCAGCTCGAAGCTGTTAACTATTTTGAAGGCCCTTGCCTGGTGCTAGCTGGTGCTGGCTCGGGCAAAACCCGGGTCATCACGCACAAGATTGGGCGATTGATTCAGTCGGGTCTGAAGCCCGAGCAGATTGCTGCCATCACCTTTACCAACAAAGCCGCTGCCGAAATGCGGGAGCGGGCCAAAAAGCTGATGGGTCGGGCTGCCAAGGGTGTGCTGATTTGCACCTTTCACTCGTTGGGCATGCGCATGTTGCGGCAAGACGGCGAGGTATTGGGGCTGAAAAAGCAGTTTTCGATTTTGGACACCGACGATGTGACCAGCATCATCAAGGACGCGGGTGGCGGTACCGATGCAGCCACCGCGCGGCAATGGCAGTGGACGATCAGCCGCTGGAAGAACATGGGGCTCAATTCAGCCCAAGCCGCCGAGATTGCCACAGGTGAGGAAGAAGCACTGACGGCCCGCATCATGGCGCGCTATGAAGAGCGCCTGACGGCTTACCAGAGTGTGGATTTTGACGACCTAATTGGCTTGCCGCTCAAGCTGTTGAAAGAACATGATGCGGTGCGTACCAAATGGCAGGAATCGTTAGGCCATGTGCTGGTCGATGAGTACCAGGACACCAGCGCCACGCAGTATGAGGTGTTGAAATGTCTGGTGGGCGAAAAAGGAAGGTTTACTGCCGTGGGTGACGATGACCAGTCCATTTACGGGTGGCGCGGCGCAACGCTGGACAACCTGAAAAAGTTGCCCGTTGACTACCCCGATTTGAAGGTCGTGAAACTGGAGCAAAACTACCGCTCAACCAGCGCCATCTTGCGTGCGGCCAATAACGTGATTGCGCCCAATCCCAAGCTATTCCCGAAAACATTGTTCAGCGAGTTGGGTGAAGGCGAGCCGGTACGGGTGGTGGATTGCGACAGCGAAGAGCACGAGGCCAGCCGCGTGTTGGCGCGTATCCAGAGCCTTCGGGCTGAAGGTACTTTGCAAGCGGCCGGTGGGCAATACCGCGAGTGGAAAGACTTTTGTGTGCTGTACCGCGCCAACCACATGGCCAAACCGTTTGAAAAGGCGTTTCGCAAAGCCAACATTCCGTACAAGGTGTCGGGTGGACAAAGCTTTTTTGACCGGGCCGAGATCAAAGACCTGTGCTGCTGGCTGCGCCTTTTAGCCAACAACGACGACGACCCAGCTTTCATGCGGGCCGTAACCACGCCCAAACGCGGCATTGGCCATACCACACTGGGTTCACTCGGCACCTTCGCCAGCCAGTACAAATTAAGTCTGTTTGAAGCGCTATTCAGCAACTCACTGGGCTCGGTACTGCCAGCCAAAGCCGTGGCCAGCCTGCATGAATTTGGCCGTTACCTGAACGACCTGGAATACCGGGCAAAACGCACTGTGGGTGCAGAAGATGCGCTGGTATTTTTAAAAGACTGGCTTAAAGAAATCGATTACGAAAGGAACCTTTACGACGGTGAAGACAGCGAGAAAATGGCCGCTGCCAAATGGACCAACGTGATGGACTTTTGCGAGTGGATGGCCCAGCGCTGCGGTGGGCAGGATGATGATGAGGCGGTGGGTGCGGTCCTGAGCAAGCCGACCAAAACCATGCTCGAGGTGGTGCAAAGCATCGCCCTGCTTTCAACCTTGAGCGAACGTGAAGGCGACCAAAACGTGGTCACACTGTCAACCCTGCACGCCGCCAAAGGGCTGGAGTGGCCGCATGTGGTGCTGGCAGGGGTAAACGAAGGCCTGCTGCCTTTCAAAATGGATGATGACAATGGCAGCAACACGGAAGACATTGCCCTGCGCCTTCAAGAAGAGCGCCGCCTGATGTACGTCGGCATCACGCGCGCACAACGCACACTGGCCGTCAACTGGCTGCGCCGCCGCAAAAAAGGCCGTGACACGATTGCCGGGCTGCCGAGCCGATTTATTGCCGAGATGGCTTTGGGCAAAGAAACTATCAAGGAAGATCCGCGCGAAAAAATCAAGGCGCTGCGGGCTGAGTTTGCGCAGCGTGCGTTGGACGCTGCTGCGGCGCAAGCAACGGCTGAGGCATCACCCGTACCCGCCTGGGAATGACTATGAAGCTACGATCACTCAAATCATTTGCTATATTTTTAATAGCTATTTGCGCCCATATTCATTGGGCTATGGCTCAAAATAGCACCCAAAACGAGTCTAAAACAGCCTGTTTGAGCCTCCAAAGCATCAAAGCCCCGCAGCTTTACGGCATTTGGCAAGTCACCTTCATCAACCCACCTGCTGGGCTGCCCAAAACAGCCGTCATGCTGCTGGAAAAACACCAAGAATTTGCCGACAGCCTGCGCGGCATCGTCAGCCGTGACTTGGGCCCAACCGCCGCCAACACGCCAGGCCACGGCTCCAAGGCCGCGCTGGCCGGTGATGTCGAAGACGGCTTTGTGATTCTGGACGAGTCCAGCAACAACATCAGCATTTCAGGTACCTGGAACGGCCAGCTGGTAGAAGCCAGTTGCGGCCGTGAAGTCAAAGGCGTGTGGAAAGACACCAGCGGCAGCGCACCGCCTGATGCACCTGATGTGCCGTTCACGATGGTTAAGCGGCCAGGCTGGTGAGTTAACACCGGCACTGCGCTTGTTGCATGCAGACATCAGTTTCAGCGCAACACCGCAAAATCAATGAATCCCCGCTCCACATTCGTGCCCACCAGCTTGACTTGCACGCGGTCGCCGACCTTCAAATCGTGAGAGTTTGAGATGACTTTGCCTTCAGCCGGAGGCGAAAGCACGCGCACCCAGACGCCGTCTGGGCTGCTACCCGTGACGATGGCGGCAAATTCCTGACCAATGTGGGATTCGAGCAGCAGCGCGGCGTCTGATTTGCGCAAATGCCGTTCTACTTTTTGAGCCGCGTCTTCCTGCTGGGTGCAGTGCAGCGACAAATGCGCCAGCTCGCTCGCACTGTATGGCGGTGGGCTGTTAGCCAGCAGCGCTTTGGTGATGCGCTGGGTGATGAGGTCTGGAAACCGCCGGTTTGGCGCGGTGGCATGGGTGTAGTCACGCACAGCCAGACCAAAGTGGCCGATAGGCAGGCCGCCTTTGGCCTGCACCACATACTCACCCCGACCCATTAATTTGACCACCACCAATGACAAATCGGGAAAACGCAGCGGATCTGCGCGGCGGCGCTGTATTAAAAAAGCCTCCAGCGCCATCGCGTCAGGCTCTGGCGGCAGTGTCACGCCGTATTCATGGGCCAGCGCCACGATGCGCAGCCAGCGCTCCGGCGAGCGCACCACTCGCCGCAGTGAGGCTGCGCCTTTTGATGCCAGATAGCGGGCAGCACAGCCGTTGGTTGCGATCATGATTTCTTCGATCAGTTGGCGTGCCCGGTTTTGCACCTGCTGGGCGATACCCACTACCCGATCGCCTTGAAAGACAGCTTTAGGCTGAAAGGTTTCAAACTCCAGCGAGCCTGCAGCGAGGCGCTGGGTACGCAATTGCTGGGCTAACGCATCTTGCGCGCGCAGTTGAGTGTCAAGTCCAGCCACAGCCGCAGCAGCGTTGGGCAACGCGGCGCTTCCTTCCAGCCAAGCGCTGACGGCGTCGTAGGCCAACTGCGCTTTGTTGTGCACTTTGGCGCAGTAGATGTTGGCACTCACCAGTTCGGCAGACGCACTGAAAACCATTTCAGTGACAAGTGCCAGCCGATCTTGCCCGGGGTTGAGCGAGGTCAAATCACATGACAAGCGCTCGGGCAGCATCGGGAAGATGCGGGCCGATGTGTAGACCGTGGTGGTATTGGCATGCGCGTGGTCGTCGATGGCGCTGCCTTTTTTAACCAGCGTATCTACATCGGCGATGGCCACCAGCACCTTGATCGCACCGTGTGCTTTGCCTTGCTGCAGCACCTCACAAGTGGTGAGCTGGTCAAGATCACGCGAGTCGTCGTTGTCGATAGAGCACCACAACAAGCCGGTCAGGTCAGCGATGTCTGCCGCTTCATCAGCTTGCGCAGCTGCAGCACCGTGCATGCCTGCAAATGACTGCAACTGATGCGCCACACGGCTTGAAAATTCGGGTTGCAAGCCGCGCTTAGCCATGACGTTGGCAGCGATACGCATCAGATCAATGCGGGTGTGGTGACGGCGACTAGACATGAGGCCAATATACCGCGCCCCTTGCCAAATTGGGTCGGTAAA
>JAYVEE010000169.1:0-4288 GCA_043749005.1 Polaromonas sp.
CGGTTGCCTGCGACCACCCAGTTGTTCGACCCCTTGCCGTCAACCGTGCCCATGTTGCTGGCCCAGTCGGTGATGTCTTTTGACAAGCCGGACATTAAAAAATTACTGTTTTGAGCCGTTTGAGGCGGTTTTTCATTGATAAATTCGCATGCAGCCCAATTAATTATGGTGCAAGCAGCTCCTGTTTTAATAGCGCCTTGCGTAACTTTGTAAACCCCCAGTTCAGCGTACAACTTGGCAAAATCAACTTTTGACGCAGGCGCTTCGCCCGGATATGGTGTGAAGAGTTGCCACAACTGCGTGGTGTTCAAGTTTTTCAAGGCAGACAGGCGTGCAAACTCGTTGCCCCAGTTGCCGCCCAAATCAAGCGCCATCATCAATGACCAGCCAATGCTGTCTTGCGGTGTCCACGGCTTACCCAAACTGCCACCAGGTTTTATGCCCAAAATATGAAATTCGGGCGACAGCGCTTGCGACGACTGTGCATAAAACGCGTTGATGCCGTTGCTGTATGCCTGCAGCGCGTCCCGACCTTCTGCTGGTAGCGCTTGCCACTGGCGCTCTGCTGCCTGCATGATGCCCAGGGTGCGCAGCAATTTGTCGGTCTCCAGCGTGGCCGCCCCAAAGGCCTCCGACAGTTCGCCGTGCATTACGCGCCGATTAAATTCAAGCTGCCAGCCGCGCTCTTGCGCATGCACATAGCCGATGGCAAACCACGCATCAGCCGGGCTTTGTGCCTTGATGTGGGTCACGTCAGCTGCATCGCGGGTCACGCTGACCGGGGCTTTCAGCCCAGACGCGTTTACCTCGCCATCGAGCGCCGCAAACGTGCGGTAAACGTAGATGCCAGTTGCGCAAACCAGCAACACCAGCAGCGCCAAAACCAGCCAAAAAAATCGTTTGATCCAGATCATGTGTGCCTTAATCTCTTTTCGTTGTTATTTTCCGGGAAAGTTGTAGCTAACGGTCGGCACAGTGAAGTCTTCAAAAGGTGCGCCCATCGCAATCTCGCCAGCTACCAGCAGCACGCATTCCTGCCTGCGCAGCGCCACGATGGCATCACTGCCCGCAAAACGCACCCAGGTGCCGTAGCTGCTGACGTCTTCCAGATAAAACTTGCCGGCCCGCCAGGTAATTTTGGCGTGTAGTCGGGACACACGCGGGTCATTGATGACAAACTGCGACTCGTCCTCCCGGCCTATGTGAACCGGCAGTTGCGCCGATGTGAAAGCTGCGGCCACGTCCAGCCACGACAACGCAATGCTGCCAATCTGCGGCACGGCTTTGCTAAAGGGGTTAGGGGTCAGCCCAGCGGGCTCAGTGAAAAAGTCAGACAGCACCTCGTTTTGCCATTCCACCCTGTAAACCAGACAGGCTTCCTGGCGGCCGCGTATGTCCATCGCGCCCAGGCTGCGAAAGCGCACAAGCGTGGCGGGTGGCAGTTCGTTAATGACCGCTTCGGTCGCCAAAATCTGGTCTGGGCCTGACAGGTCACACAGGCGCGCAGCCACGTTTACCGCATCGCCAAAATAGTCTCCCGCTTGCTTGATCACCTCACCTCTAGCCAGCCCAACCTGCAGATGCATTTTGAGTTTGTCAGGCCAGGTTTTGATACGCTCAGTATGAGCGCGCTGCATGTCGGTGACGGCTTCAACAGCATCGGTACTTTTGGTAAACACCATCAAAACGCCGTCGCCAAGGTTTTTGACCACCCGGCCATGCCGCGCGATACATGCCTTGCCCAGCCAATCAGTCAGGCGGGTAATGGCCTGAGTGGCTTTGGCATTGCCCAAGGCTTCAAATACGCCGGTGCTTCCCGTGAGATCGGCAAAAACGACGGTGAGTTCTGCCATGTGTAAAGTGGGTTATAGAAACTTCAAACTGTAACTGGCTTCAACTGTAGCGATTTAAATTCCAGAAACTCCTCAAAACCATAAACACCGTTTTCGCGGCCATTACCTGACTGCTTGTAGCCGCCAAACGGCGCATGTGCATTAAAAGGTCCGCCATTGATGTCAACCTGCCCTGTGCGCATGCGGCGAGCAACCCGTATGGCCTCTTCATCTGTACCGGCCCAAACGGCGCCGCCCAAACCGTAAATAGTACTGTTGGCTATTGCGATTGCATCCGCTTCGTCTTTGTACGGGATAACTACCAGTACCGGGCCAAAAATTTCTTCTTGCGCCAATGTATCGGTGGGTTTGATGCCCAATATCGTTGGTTGCACAAAGTAGCCTGCGGCAAACGCGGAAGCGTCTGCACCGCCGGCAATAACATCCGCACCTTCAGCAATACCGGTTTTGATAAAGCCCAGCACCCGGTCCCTTTGGGTAGCGCTGACCAGAGGCCCCAGCTTGCTTGCCTCGTCCAGGCTAGCGCCAACGCTGAACTTTAAAATCGCTGCCTGCGCCAGTCCCTTTACCTCGTCATAGCGAGCAGCGGGCACCAGCATGCGGGTATGCGCCGAGCAGGTTTGGCCGCTGTTGAGCATGCAAGCTCCAACTGTGCCTTTGACAGCCGCTTCAAAATTGGCGCTGCCAAGTATCACGCTGGCCGACTTGCCGCCAAGCTCAAGCGCAATGCGCTTGACTGACTGGCTGGCCAGCTCACTGACGCGCTTGCCCGCGCGGGTAGAGCCGGTAAAGCTCACCATATCCACCTCAGGGTGCGTGGCCAGGACCTCGCCCACAACCGGGCCCAAACCATTGACCAGATTGAAAACGCCGGGGGGAAGGCCTGCTTCATGAATAATTTCAGCCAGAATCATGGCATTAACAGGGGCAATTTCACTAGGCTTGAGCACTAAGGTACATCCAGCCACCATCGCTGGTGCGATTTTTAAGGTAATTTGGCTAAGCGGGAAATTCCACGGCGTGATGCAGCCGACCACGCCAATTGGTTCGCGCACCACCAGCGAGTTACCTACTTTTTTCTCCCATTCAAAGTTACGTGCCACCTTGGCAAAGTTTCCCCAGTGCCAGGTTGGACCGCCAACCTGAATGGCTTTGGCCATTTTTAGCGGCATGCCAACTTCCCGCGCAATAGTTGTGGCCAGCTCGTCTGACCGAGCCTTGATGCCTGCGGCTACCTTGTCAAGGTAAGCCGCGCGTGTCTCAACGGGCAGAGCCGCCCAGCCATCAAATGCTGCACGCGCTGCCAACACAGCGGCCTCAGCTTCCTTTGCCGTGCCAGCGGGCACAGTTGCCATGACCGCTTCGGTACTGGAGTCATGCACAGGCAAAGTGTTGCTGGCCTCAGCTTTGACCCATTGGCCGTTGATGTAGTGGGCGGGATAGTGTTTTGTAGTTGTCATATAAAAGGTGTAAATTAACAAAAAAACAGGGATAAAAAAAGATATCGAATACTGAAATTAAATGCCAAAAAGCTAGAAGCTACTTGACATTTGGTTACTAAGAGCTTGATCCATATGTGGTTTAGCGTTAACTATCTCACGTTAACCCGCTTGCAATTGCACTGGCATCGTCCTAATCTAGTTGAAAGTCAGGTTTTGCTTCATATTCACTTTTCGAGAATCATGCACTCATTACTGCCCACATTCCACATGCCTTCTTTTGCGCCACAGCTGCGGAGCAGCTTCATGGCATTGCTGGGCCGTACCGAGCCGACCAAGCAGGTATTAAATGCCCGCATCGAAGTGATTCGGGAGCTGATGCTGCATGAGCTGGGCGATTACGGAGAAAAAAAATTCCCTGCAGTAGCCCGCCGTGTTCGCTACGCACCCGATGTACAAGGTCTGTGGTACGCCAGATCTGATGTGATGGCAATATTGGCCAATACCCATGGCGAAACCGTTGCGCGCGAGAAAATCGCCAAGATCAGCGGACGGTTTAATGGTTTGCTACCTAAAAGCCTGACAGGCAAAATCAGCTTTAAGAGCCGCTGAACCACTTATTGTTTGTCGTTTCAGTCAAACCTGATCACCCCAAATAATCAGCGCTTCCCCGCCCTCCACTGCCAGCGTCACCTTGGCCCCCACGGGCAACAATACCTTTGTCGGCACGTGGCCAAAAGGCAGCCCCATCAGCACCGGAGCCTTGACTTGCGTCTTCAACCGGGCAGCAACTGCGGCCAGATTAAAACCGCTGTCATAACCTGGTACCAGTTTGTAATTGCTGAACTGGCCAAAAACAATCGCCTTTTGGCTGGCCAGCACGCCCGCGTGCAAAAGATGCGTCAGGATGCGTTCGATGCGGTATGGGTGCTCGCCCACGTCTTCGATAAACAAAATACCGCCCTTGATGGCTTCAAGCTTTGGAAAGTAGGGTGT
>JAYVEE010000170.1:0-4278 GCA_043749005.1 Polaromonas sp.
CAATCAAGTAGGCCAAAGTTCCGTTGCACACGCTTCCAACAACGCAAGAAAGAGAGGCGGTGAACGTCTGGCTTTGTGTTGGCACAAAAGACAGGTACGAGCATGATCCGCACCCCGTAGAGTTACCCGCCGTGTTGGAAGCCACCAGGAGGTTGCTAACGTTAAAAATTTGGATAAAAGTTGACCCTGTGCACAATGCCCCAGGAACGCCGCACGTTCCGATGGACAGCGTGGCACCAGCGGGAACTGTGATGTTGACATGCTGAGTGCTGCTCCCATTGTATACGGGCAAAACTGTGAGACCCAACGGCGGAGATGGGGGTGGTGGTAATGGATAAGGAGGAGAGGACAACACCAATGAAGGAGGGGGGAAGGTTGATGAGGGAGGAGGCGAGGTTGACGAAGGAGAAGGCGAGCTTGACAACGGAGGAGAAGAAACGGGGGGCGAAGCAGATTGACACGTCACGGAGATGAGCGGTACACCACCAATCAGCGTCTGCGAAAAATTCGCAGACGCAATGCCCCACGGTGCAGATACTTCCGAATACCAGACAGTCACGAGATCGGGCGAAGCCTGCGGATCCGAAAAAACCGCGGCACCATAGGGGACGTCCATTGTGCATCCAAGCAAGGTGGTGTTCCCAATATACCACCCTGTGATACCTGCTCAAGGAAATGAGCGTGAGTGAACCAAACAAAACGAAATAAAAAGAATAAGCAGAAATGGGAAAAGGGGCTGAAAAAGGGAGCAGAAAGATATGGTATGATCCGAAAACTGGTACAAAGTCGTACTTGCTGATGCCGGGTCATCTTCACCGGCTTAAACGCGGTACAGCATCCGCAAAATGTAAGCGCAATCAGCGCTCTACACCGTCAGGTCCAACACCAAGGGCCGCACCAAGCGCTGACAATAAATTGCCACGCGCCCCGTGGTGATCCCGGTCCACAGTGTAGGAACACGAACGGCAACGGAAGACAGTTGCTGCTCCTAGAGATGCATTCCAAGCACCGCAGCAGTCGCATGTTTTTGAAGTCCCTGGCTCGCGGGTAAACGCAATCTGCTTGTTTGAAGTTGTCTGAACTTTAGAGTATAGGCGCCGGCCAAAGGAGTAGTGCGACCACGTGTACAGCTTCTGAGCCGTCTTGTTGCCAAATACGCGCCCAGCGCGTCGAGACATGCGTTCTGTCTCGAAAAGTGGAAGCACAATGAAGTCTCCAAGCGTAAAAAGCTTTTTTATGGCCTTGTAGTGGCTGTTCTTGGACCAGTTGCGAATGCGCGCAAACGTGCGCAGCATCTGCCCCCGGTAGTGGTGTTTAGCCTCGTGGTTGGCCGCAGTGTCCGTTTTGGACTGGAGGTGTGCCGCCTTGGAGCACATTTTTTTCATATACGTATCAGCACCCAGAAGAAGGTCGCCATGAACGCCGTCAGGACGATAAAACGAATTAAACTTCCGCGCCCCGGGGTCAAGAGCCAAGACGTGGCGTTTCTCAGGCGGAAGCGTGTCTGCAGGGCGCTTGACCACTTGTTTCACCAGCAAGTAAAAACGCCGGACCCTTTTGTCCCAAAGAATAGTGGGCTCGGTTGTGACATTCTTTTTGGCAATGAGCTGAAGGACCACCTCCTCTGAGTCGTGGGCACGGATGCAGCCAGGCATTTTTCCACCCAGTCGACACTCCATGTCCATCCTAGAGCCGCCCACTGCGCGAGTTGATGCGGAGTGGTGAAACCCCTTGAGGAGCCCTTGGCTGCTGTTCCCGGCCACGCCAAGGTTTACCACTTCGGTAGGGGTGATGTCCACTCGTCGAAGGCTCTGGAAGCCCATTTTGAATCGGTGCGTGGGCTTGATCCGCTTCTTTGCAAGGTTGGTCTGGTAGGCCTCGTAAGCGGCTTTTGTTGCGTTTGCCGTCACTTGCTGGTTGATTTTTGCCGTCCAGGGGTGATCAGAGAACACCAACTCGCGAACCTCAATCCGTAGAGTGACAAAGTTGATGCTCTCGTGGGCAAGCTCCTTAGCTTTGATGAGCGACACGGCCTTGTTGTAGAAAAGCCTTTTTGCCGCAAACCATTGCCTGAGAACGACGGCTTGGTCCAGACTTGGATGTAGACGAATCTTCAGTGTACGGTAGAGATGGCCTTCAATCAGCTCATTTTTTTTCTGGACCATGGCGTTCATTTTCCGCTTGTTTGAGTTAGTTGCCCACGGTGCATAACACGGTCTTTCGGGAACCAATTCCGAATCGCGGTTCACGGTCAGAGTCTGGAAAGTATTGGCCATCAAGCTGGGCTGCAGTGGCATGGTTGGAAGGTACACGCTTGTGTACGTCATCCCCCGCCACCCAGACTCCATTGCGCATTTCTGGTGAACGTACACGCCGCTCTTCGGCGTCGGAGCCGCTTGAGCATACAAAGGAGAAAGACTTGGGTTGAAATATCTTGTGAGGTGCAAGGTGTGTGCCATGCAAAATAACAAAGCTCCAATTATATACCAAGCTCTGGCCAAAACGCGAAATAATAGACACACAAAATAAAGTCCACGCTTAATTTTCAGAACGCAAAAAAGAGCAAGTGGGAAAAAGGTATATAAAAAAGGGAATTGTAGGGATAAGTAGGGATTGGTTAGGTTTGGCACATTTTCCCGAACAGTTCGCACCTGGTGCCACAATTTGCGTGATGACGCCAGACGCATTGTTTGTGTATACAGGTGCACCGGCGCAAGAAGCACCGTTCTGGGTGTACAAGCCGTCCAAGAAAGTTGTTGGGCTGGTAAAATTTGTGACAAGCACAAGCTGGCACGCAGTGTTTGGGGGAGGAGGAGCCACAAACGGAGGGGGAGGAGGAGACAATGGCGGTGATGGCGGAATTGGAGGCAATGGGGGCGGTGGCGGAGATGATGGCGGTGATGGTGGTGTTGGAGGCAATGGGGGCGTTGGCGGAGATGATGGCGGTGATGGTGGTGTTGGTTGCGTCGGAGGAAGCGAAGCACCGGCAACGCATGTGACTCCAATTGTGGTTGATGTTGACGGATACGATGTTTCCAGGCCTAGTTCTCCCCATCCAATCTGGGCACCCGCAACCACGCCTCCCCCAATCGAAAAAGAGGTTGGGGAATTAGAAAACGCCGTGGCACCAACAAGGTTCGGGTCGGTACAAGTAAAAGAACTGTTTGTGATATACCACGCAGAAGCCCCAGCTGCCTGAGACGCGGTTACCAAAAACCCAGCCAAGTTTGCGTATACAGGAAGACCTTTACACATCTGACTCTGGAGCGTGTACACGCCATTGAGCGTTGTTGGTGAGGTGAACCCGGAGACCTGAAGGTTGGAGGAGACTGTGCACGTGTCCGCAAGAACGCAAGACCCGACAAACCCAAATACCAGGAGTCTTGCTATGAGTGTATTCGTATTCATTTACAAGCGTCACCATATCACTTCTAAATACGTTCAAGCACCTTACAACATTCGCACAAGCTCTCCTCGGAGTACTGGTCCGCCTTGTCACTTGCCGTCCACGCCTTGCAATGGGCGTCCCACACACCGCGTTTGCCGCCGAATATGCGAAATGCCGATAGGACGCACGCGGCCGCAATGCGCGACGGTGCGGCTGTGCACATCAGCCCCGTTGATAGTAGGGTCTTGTTCGCAAACTCAATCGACAACACACACACGCGTGCGTGCTCCTCTGGCGTCAAAACATCCTGGAGCGCCGAGAGCGTAAAGCCCAGGAAGTCGATCGGCGTGACAACCAAGAGCCGGCCTTCCAGGTGAGCACACATATCCATCTCCCAGTGTGCAAGTTGCGCTTTGCTGCAACCCATGAACTGCGCGTGGTTCTCGTTTGACAAGTATTGACCCTCCGAGAGAAAAGTCTTGGATGCAAGCAGCACGCAGACCAGTGCATCGCGCCACGCATCCGCCGCCATGTCCGGTAAACCAAGTCGATCCAGGTATGCAACCGTCGCGTGCGTGACGTCAACGGGAAGGCACAAATTCAGGAGAGCAATGACCAAGTAAGCGCGGAAGGACTCATACATTGACCGCATCGGACGTGGCCACAAAGAACTTTGCGAAGCCTCTCGCGCCCTCAGACACTCACAAAACCACATCGAAGTGTCCGGCCAGGTGGGTCGGGTTGGGCACGTGGGCACCGCGGCTGGTGGCGTGTTTTCATCCGTCGTCCTGGCAGAGTCATTCGCAAACTCCGTCTTGCAAGAACCGAACGGCGTGGAAGCGTCCAACTGTTCGCAGCAGTAAAGAGACATGGAATGTAAAGTTTATTTA
>JAYVEE010000171.1:0-4276 GCA_043749005.1 Polaromonas sp.
GGAAAAGCCCCGGCGCAAGCCAAAAACGAAACCACGCTCAAAGACGCCATGGACATTGCCGCATTGAAAAAATGCGACATCATCATCACCGCGCAAGGCGGCGATTACACAGCTGAGGTTTACCCAAAATTGCGCGCTATCGGTTGGAGCGGCCACTGGATTGATGCAGCCTCGACTCTGCGCATGGCAGATGACGCGATCATTATTCTGGATCCAGTCAATCTGCCAGTGATCCAGAATGCCATGGCAAAAGGCGGCAAAAACTGGATTGGTGGCAATTGCACGGTCAGCTGCATGCTGATGGGCGTGGGCGCGCTGTACAAGGCGGGTTTGGTCGAGTGGATGACTTCCATGACATATCAGGCAGCATCTGGCGGCGGTGCGCAGCACATGCGCGAACTGCTCACACAGTTTGGTACGCTGAACCGCGAAGTCAAATCATTGCTGGACGATCCAAAATCTGCGATTCTGGAAATTGACCGCAGGGTGCTGGTCAAGCAGCACAACCTGTCAGCAAGCGAGACAGCCAACTTTGGCGTGCCGTTGGGCGGTTCGTTGATTCCGTGGATTGACAAGGATCTGGGTGATGGCTCAAGCAAGGAAGAATGGAAAGCTGGCGCAGAGACCAACAAAATCCTGGGCCAAGGTGCTGGTTTTAGCGTACCCGCAGTCCCGGTTGATGGTTTTTGCGTTCGCGTAGGCGCCATGCGTTGCCACAGCCAGGCGTTGACCTTCAAGCTGAAAAAGGACGTGCCGCTTGCTGATATTGAAGCCATGATTGCCGCCGATAACAACTGGGTAAGTGTCGTGCCCAACACCCGTGAAGCTACCATTAAACAGCTGACGCCTGTTGCCGTGACGGGAACCATGACTATTCCGGTCGGGCGGCTGCGCAAACTGGCCATGGGGCCTGACTACCTCGGAGCATTCACGGTAGGCGACCAGTTGCTTTGGGGCGCTGCTGAGCCGCTTCGCCGGATGTTGCGCGTCCTGCTGCAGGCCTGATACAAAAATTTACACGAGTTGTTTTGCAGGTTTGTATATAACCAATATTAAACTTGCAAAAACTTAGCCAAAGTAAGTAAATGTTACATAGCGTTGCCGACAGACAACATTTGAAACTGGTTAGCCACAGCTATTTGGGCATGGCAAAACTTAAGTGGTGTCTGAGCTTGTCAGCGTAAAGCCTTGATGTTAAGGTTGTTTTTCGGAAATTTGCACTGAGGTTTTTGTGAGCTTGACCAAAATAAAGATACATCCACAACGAGCACCGGAGGCTCAAAAGCCCATGACTTATCGCTTTTCTTGCCGTTTGGGTGCCTTGGCCGGCGCAGCAGCACTTTTTTGTTCCCTTGCAGGTAGCCCGGCTTATGCTTTGGGATTGGGACGGCTCACGGTGCAATCAGCGCTTGGAGAGGCGCTGCGGGCCGAAATTGACGTGCCTCAAATAACCGCCGAGGAAGCTGCCAGCCTGCGAGTAGGCGTTGCTTCAGCCGACGCATTCAAGGCAGCCGGGCTTGAATACACAGCCGCTGTGGTGGGCGTTCAGGTCAGCCTTCAAAAACGCCCTGACGGTCGCTCCTTTTTGCGTTTGAGCAGTTCACGACCGATTACAGAGCCGTTTGTTGACCTGATCCTTGAAGCCAACTGGGCATCGGGGCGCGTGATACGCGACTACACCATGTTGTTTGACCCGCCCAATTTGCGCCAGGCAGCGACGCCAGTCGCCCCGACTGCGCCCGTGTTCTCACGCCCTTCCGCACCGCCTGCAGCTGGCACCACAAGCCCACCGTATTACCCCTCGTCGCCACCGCCAGCGCAGGCGGCTGTCAGGCCAGCCCCGGTTGCAAAAGTACAACCAAAGCCTGCCACCAGGTCGACTCCCGCGGCGCCTGAATCCGCATCAGGTGGTCAAAAAGTTGCGGTCAAGCCCGGAGATACTGCAGGGAAAATTGCCGCACAAACCAAACCCGCGAGCATTTCGTTGGACCAGATGCTGGTAGCCTTGCTCAAAAGCAACCCCGATGCCTTTATTGCCGGCAACATTAACCGGCTTAAATCGGGTGCGGTGCTGGACATTCCGGCAGCTGAAGAGGCAGGAGCACTGTCAGCGGGTGAAGCTTCGCGCACCATCATTGCGCAAGCCAAAGACTTCAACGATTTCCGCCAGAAGCTGGCCTCTGGCGTGCCTGCCGCGCAGGTCGACAGCGCAACACGACAAGCGGGCGGCAAGGTTCAGGCCAAAGTAGAAGACCGAGCAACAACGGCTGCAACGCCCGACAAACTTACCTTGTCCAAAGGAGCGGTTCAAGGCAGTGCCGCCGCTGAAGAGAGGATCGTGAAGGACAAGCAGGCCAAAGACGCAGCCAGTCGAGTTGCCGAACTGACCAAAAACCTCGGCGATTTGAATAAACTTGCGGGTACTGCGCCTTCAACAACCTCAACCTCAGCCAGTGGTGCCAAGCAGGCCGCTGTGCCAGTTATTCCCGGCGTACAAATTTTTGCGGGACCGAGCATTGCACCTGCCTCCGCCAGCGCTGCTAGCCCTGGCACATCTGGCGTTACAACAACACCAATCAGCACGTCCAGTATTGCGGTACTGGCAACCACCACAGTTGCCGCAATCACGGCGACGGCAATCGCGCGGCCCGTTGCGGTTACCAGCGCACCGCTGACAGTATCTCCTGTAGCCAGTTCACCCGTAGCGATTAAAAAACCAGTCGTTGCAGCACCGCCTTCCTTGCCTGAACCCAGCCTGATTGACGAGTTGACGAGCAACCCCCTGGTTTTGCCAGGCTTGGGGCTGTTACTGGCTTTGCTGGCGGCTTTTGGTTTTTACCGGTATAAAAAGCGCAACGAGCAACCCTCGGTTGACAGCTCCTTTCTTGAAAGCCGTCTGCAGCCTGACTCCTTTTTTGGTGCGAGCGGCGGACAGCGCATAGATACCAGCGATGGCGGCAGCGCTTCCGGTTCTTCGCTCAATTACTCGCCCAGCCAGCTGGATGCCGCAGGGGATGTGGATCCGGTTGCTGAAGCCGATGTTTACCTGGCTTATGGTCGTGACCTGCAGGCTGAAGAAATTCTCAAAGAGGCTCTGCGCACGAATCCGTCGCGCGTTGCTATTCACGCAAAGTTGTTGGAAATTTATGCAAAGCGTCGTGATCTGAAAGGTTTTGAAGCTGTTGCGGCTGATGCCCTGACGCTGACCCGTGGCAACGGGCCAGAGTGGGCATATATCTGCGAACTGGGCCGTGATCTTGACCCAACCAACCCGTTGTATCAGCCCGGTGGCTTGCCAGAGTCTCAAAAGGCAGAGCCTTTTCAGGCAACAGGATTGGCTTCATCATTTGGTGCTGCTGCCACTACGCCACAAATGCTGGAATCCCCGCCTCAGGCGGCTGTGTCATCTGTAGACTTCGATCTGGATCTTGACTTTTCTGCCCCTGTTAAGCCCTTGCAGGTCAAAGCGGCTGAACCGATGGTGATGCCTGATTTTGAACCTGCGCCTGAGCCCGCAGTAGCCATGCCAGTCAAAGATGAGCCTATTTTTGGTGGATTCGACATGGACTTTGGCAACGACCCTATTGCGGCCGTGAACTTACCCGCCGCGCAGGAGCCGCCTGATAACAGTCTGAGCTTTAATCTTGATCCACTGCCGTTGCCAATTGCGGGCAAGGTTGCGCCAACACCCTTGGCAGCGCCTGCTGCAGCACAAGACAATGGCATGCTGGAGTTCGACATGAGTACGCTGTCGCTCGAACTTAATGCACCGATTACCGAAAGCCCGACTCTTGCCAAAGCCACATCCGTTGCAACACCTGTGGTGACTGACGGTCCACTGGAAACCAAATTTGCGCTGGCTGAAGAGTTTCGCGCGTTGGGTGATGCCGACGGCGCCCGGTCCCTTGCCAATGAAGTGGTAGCCCAGGCAGACGGTGCATTGAAGTCCAAAGCCCAGGCGTTTTTAAACGGCCTGTCGTGATTCGGCTTTGCGAATTGCACTAGGCATCACTTACAGCGGCAGTGCCTACGAGGGATGGCAAAGCCAGCTCACGGGCAACACTGTGCAAGACAAGCTGGAATTGGCTTTGACCAAGTTCATCACTCAAAACATCCGCGTTAACTGCGCTGGCCGCACCGATGCAGGCGTGCACGGCCTGATGCAGGTGGTGCACTTTGACACCCCGATTGAACGCGAAATTGCTTCGTGGGTACGCGGCATCAATTCGTTTCTACCCACCGACATTGCAGTGCAGTGGGCCCGTGCTGTACCCGA
>JAYVEE010000172.1:0-4266 GCA_043749005.1 Polaromonas sp.
TTACCACATCGGTGTTGACGGTATTTCATTGTGGTTTGTGTTGCTCACCGCGTTCATTAACGTGGTTGTCATCATCGCCAGCTGGGAGTCCATCACCACCCGCGTCAACCAGTACATGGCGTCGTTTTTAATTTTGAGCGGCCTGATGATTGGCGTGTTTACAGCGCTCGATGGCCTGCTGTTTTATGTGTTTTTTGAAGCCACGCTGATACCGATGTACCTCATCATCGGCATCTGGGGCGGGCCGAACAAGATTTACGCGGCTTTCAAGTTTTTCCTGTACACACTGCTTGGTTCGCTGTTGATGCTGGTCGCCCTGATTTATTTGTACAACAAATCAGGCGGTAGTTTTGATATTTTGGCGTGGCACAAACTGCCGCTGGGCGCCACCATTCAAACGCTTCTTTTCTTTGCCTTTTTTGCGGCATTTGCTGTCAAGGTGCCGATGTGGCCTGTACATACGTGGTTGCCTGATGTTCACGTCGAGGCACCGACGGGCGGCTCGGCGGTACTGGCGGCCATCATGCTCAAACTGGGTGCGTACGGTTTCTTGCGCTTTTCGATGCCGATCGCGCCAGACGCTTCGCGTGAGTGGGCATGGCTGATGATTGCCTTGTCGCTTACAGCGGTCATTTACGTTGGTCTGGTGGCGCTGGTGCAGCAGGACATGAAAAAGCTTGTTGCCTATTCGTCGGTGGCGCACATGGGTTTCGTCACGCTTGGTTTTTTTATCTTTAATGACTTGGGTGTGTCGGGTGGCATCGTGCAAATGATTGCGCACGGTTTTGTCTCTGGTGCCATGTTTTTGTGCATCGGCGTGCTCTATGACCGGGTGCATTCACGTGAGATCGCCAGCTACGGTGGTGTGGTCAACACCATGCCGAAGTTTGCCGCCTTTGCCTTGTTCTTTGCGATGGCCAATTGCGGTTTGCCGGCCACAGCTGGTTTTGTGGGTGAGTGGATGGTCATATTGGGAGCGGTCAAATTCAACTTCTGGATCGGTTTTGCATCTGCTACAGCGCTGATTTTCGGGGCTGCTTACACGTTGTGGATGTACAAACGCGTCTACCTCGGCCCGATGGTCAATGATGATGTGAGGAACTTGACAGACATCAATGCACGAGAATTTTTAATGCTGGCGCTGTTGGGTGTTGCCACGCTGTACATGGGGCTGTACCCCAAGCCCTTTACCGACGTGATGAACACCACGGTTGCTGACTTGCTGGTGCATGTAGCCAAATCCAAACTGAACTAACCGCAAAAGAATTCAGCAATGATTGACAAACTCTCCTGGACAGCGGTTTACCCCGAGATCATTTTGCTCGTGATGGGCTGCGTTATTTTGCTGGTTGACTTGTGGGTGAAGTCGCCGATGCGCACACTTACCTATGTGTTGACCCTGGTCACCCTGGGAACGGTGGCTGCGGTAGAAGCCGCTTACGCTCTGGGCGGCCAAACCTTTTACGGCTTTGGCAAGATGGTGGTGGTAGACCCCATGGGCAGCTGGCTGAAGTGTTTTTCAGCCATCGCTCTGATGGTCTCGCTCGTTTACGGCAGGCCCTACGCCTTTGACCGTGACATGCTGCGTGGGGGCGAGTTTTTCACGCTCAGCTTGTTTGCGCTGCTTGGCATGTTTGTGATGATTTCCGGTCACAACTTTCTGGTCATCTACATGGGGCTGGAGTTGCTCACACTGTGCAGTTATGCGCTGGTGGCTTTGAGGCGTGACAACGCCACAGCCACTGAAGCAGCTATGAAATACTTTGTATTGGGCGCATTAGCCTCGGGCTTTTTGCTTTACGGACTTTCAATGCTGTATGGCGCAACTGGCTCGCTTGACTTGAATGAAGTGTTTAACGCAATCGCCAGCCGGCAAGTCAAGCATCAGGTGCTGGTGTTCGGTCTGGTCTTTATCGTTGCTGGCCTGGCTTTCAAACTAGGAGCAGTGCCGTTTCATATGTGGCTGCCCGATGTGTATCAGGGCGCGCCGACCGCTGTCACGCTGCTCATTGGTGGCGCTCCACAACTTGCAGCATTTGCGATTTGCCTGCGTTTGCTGGTGGAGGGCTTATTGCCGCTGGCTTTTGACTGGCAGCAGATGCTGGCCCTGATGGCGATTGGCTCACTGCTAGTTGGTAATTTGGCAGCTATTGCCCAAAGTAATTTGAAGCGCATGTTGGCGTTTTCTACCATTTCACAAATGGGCTTTCTACTGCTTGGCTTGTTGTCAGGTGTGGTCAATGGCAATCAGCTCAACACTGAGTCAGCCTACAGCGCAGCTATGTTTTATGCCATCACCTATGTGCTGACCACGCTGGCAGCTTTCGGCGTCATCATGCTGCTGGCGCGCTCCGGGCATGAGTCTGAAGAAATTACAGACCTTGCCGGCCTCAACCAGCGCAGCCCGCTGTACGCCGGGGTCATGGCAGTCGCCATGTTCTCACTTGCGGGGCTGCCGCCACTGGTGGGTTTTTATGCCAAGCTGTCTGTTCTGCAAGCCCTGATTGCTTCGCAGCAAACAAGCTACCTGGTGCTGGCGGTGTTTGCCGTGCTGATGTCGCTGGTCGGCGCGTTTTATTACCTGCGCATTGTCAAGGTGATGTATTTTGATGCGCCGCAGAGTCCGGTACACCCCATTACTGCGCCTGCAGATGCGCGCGTGGTTTTAACGATAAATGGCGCATTCATTCTGATTCTGGGCATCGTTCCCGGCGGTTTGATGACCCTGTGCACGCAGTCCATCAACAGCATCGTCAAGTCGCTGGGCAGTTAGTGCAGCTTAGCTGCGCTATGCTTCAGAAACTGGTATGAAAGTGCTGAATCTTCAATGTGGCCAGCAGCACTCGTTTGAAGGCTGGTTCGGTTCTGAAAACGACTTTCAAACGCAGCTGCAACGCGGCCTGGTTGAATGCCCGATGTGCGCCGACAAATCGGTTGTCAAAATGCCCAGCGCCCCGCGGCTGAACTTTGGCGGGCATGTCCCACCCAGTGCCGGCACAGCGCCTGATCAGTTCAATACCCCCGCATTATCCAGCCCGGTAGCAGCAGTTTCGGATGTGGAGCCATTGACAAGTTCAAGCACGGTGAAGGAGCAGGCGGCTCAAAGCGGCCCTAGCCCTGAGCAGCAAGCCGCTTTCCTGAACGCAGTACGCCATGTGCTCGCTAATACTGAAGACGTGGGTGATCGTTTTGCGAATCGGGCGAGAGCCATGCACTACGGCGATGCCGAGCCTCGCAGCATTCGTGGTCAGGCGACGCAGCGTGAAGCCGTTGAGTTGATTGAGGAAGGCATTGACGTGATGGCTTTGCCAATTCCCGCAGCTTTGAAAGAAACCTTGCAATAAAATTTCTTTTGGGCATAAAAAAGCTACAAAATAAGGAGCAGCTTGCGCCCGTATTTGTTCAGCTAGAGCCTGATTTGTTACCTGAAAAGCGCTTTTGCGCTTTTCAGGGACAGAACACAAAACAATCAAGGGTATAAACCGCGCAACTCTCTGGTGTGCAAAATCCGTTTGCAGGCCACGATGAAAGTGGCGGTGCGCAGGCTGACTTTGCGGTCTTGCGCCACGTCCCACACGGCGGCAAAAGCGTGTTTCATGATCTTGACCAGCCGCGCATTGATCTCTTCTTCATCCCAGAAGAAGCTTGAAAAGTCTTGCACCCATTCAAAATAGCTGACAGTCACGCCGCCTGCATTGGCAATCACGTCGGGCAGCACCAAAATATCGCGTGACTGCAAGATGTCGTCGGCTGCCGGCGACGTCGGGCCGTTCGCCCCTTCGATCACCATCCGCGCCTTGATGCGACCCGCGTTAGCGGCAGTGATTTGCTGCTCTAGAGCGGCGGGTATTAAAATGTCGCAAGCTACGTCCCAGAAGCTGTCGTTGACCATTACTTCAGCGCTCGCAAAACCACCTACGCCACCTGTTTCAAGTACATGCTGCAGCAATGCTGGCACGTTCAAACCAGCTTCTTTGTAGATTGTGCCGCTATGGTCTTGCACCGCCACAATATGTGCACCCGCCTCGGCAAATAGTTTGCCAGCCACGCCACCCACATTGCCAAAACCCTGCACGGCAATGCGGGCGCCAGGGATATCCAGTTCAATGTGATGTGCCGCCTCGCATCCAACCGTGAATACACCGCGCCCGGTGGCTTCGCGCCTTCCGAGCGAGCCGCCCAGGTCAACCGGTTTGCCTGTGACCACACCGGTGGCGGTGGAGCCGGTGTTCATTGAATAGGTGTCCATCATCCAGGCCATGATCT
>JAYVEE010000173.1:0-13339 GCA_043749005.1 Polaromonas sp.
CTACGCAGCCATGGTGTTGGCTGCTGCATTCTGCCAGTGGGTTTTGTTTAATGGCTGGAAGGCTTGAACACATCCACACCATCAGTGATGATGCCTTCTATGCCCAAATCCAGCATGCGCTGTGCGCTGGCTTCGTCATTAACGGTGTAGCTCAGTAATTTAAAGCCAGCGCTTTTGGCTTGCGTGACACTCGGCGTATCCCAAAGCTTGTGATGACAGATAACGGCAACGCAACCCAGCATAAGCCCCGTTTCCAGCCAGCCTGTCCAGAGCTCGTGCAACAGCAGGCCGCGCGGCAAGTCAGGGGCTGCATCCATTGCCGCTTGAAGTGCATCGGGTTTAAAAGACGTCAGCAGTGGCTTGCGCCCAGCGTTTTGCCACAGGCGGGCAGCATGCTGTGTCACAACTTTGCCCGTTAGCTCGTCGGTACCTGTGGTGGGTTTGATTTCAATATTCAAGTCAAAGTCATTGGCAATGCAGTAAGCGGCGATGATGTCCAGGCTGGGAATGGGCTCGCTGGAGTAGGCGGCTGAATGCCAGCTTCCCGCGTCCAGTTTTTGCAGCGCTTGCCAGGTTTGCAGACCTGCAATACCTTGGCCATTGGTGGTGCGGTCCAGCGTATCGTCATGCAGCAAAAAGGGTACGGCGTCACTGCTGAGTTTTACGTCGCACTCAAACATCCGGTAGCCGTAACTGGCGCCCAGCTTGAATGCAGCGAGTGTGTTTTCAGGCGCAAGTTTGCCTGCGCCCCGGTGTGCTACCCAGCGCGGGTATGGCCACACATCTTTCATTGCGTTGTCTTTGGCGTTTGTTGCAAGGTGGGGTCAATCGACACACGCAGTTTGCCCCCCACCACTTTGACATCGGCAATGCTCATGCGTGCCATTTTTTCTGTCTGATTATTTTTAAAGTTGTAAATCGGCGTGCGCTCAAGACTCTGCTTGGCCAGTACCGAGCCGTATTGCGTCAGCAAATTCGTCACGTTGGGTGGTACGCCGGGAAACTTTAAATCCTGAATTTGAGAATCGTCCAGAAATATCTCCCCTGTGCTGGCCTGGTAGCGCGGCTTGGCTGACACCACCGCCGTGCCCGTCACTGGCTTCTGCAATATCGATACGGTGGTGTCAAGGCTCAAGGTGATTCGGTCCGAGTTGTCTTGCAGTGTGACCAGGGGGTTTTGCAACTTGATGCAAGCCAGCGGCAACGGGCAATTTTCTGCCGGAAACTTTGGCGCAATCGCGTCCTGGATTTGCCGGGCCGAAAGGTCAAGCGTAAATTTACCGTCTGAAAAGCCGCAGCCTGTCAGCACGCTGGCAAGCAAAAAGAACAACAAGCTTTGGGTGATTTGGCGGGATGTCATTCACAAATTATCCCTTTAATCACCGATACGCATCCCGGTTTCTGCATCAAAGTGATGCAGCCTGTCAGCACGCGGAATTAGCGCTATGGTTTGACCCGAAGCGGGTGCAGCACTAGCCTCGTCAGTGCGCACCACCAGTTGCTCGTCACCCATACGGCAGTACAGCAGGCGTTCGGCGCCCAGCATTTCAGCCGATTCGACCACTGCTTGCCAACCCCCCGCGCCCGCGCGCATGTCAATATCCAGATGCTCGGGTCTGATACCCAAAACATGCCCAGGTTTGGCGCCTGCAGCATGTGTCAAAAGATTCATCGGCGGCGCGCCAATAAAACTGGCGACAAATGTAGTGGCCGGGCGGTGGTACACCTCTTCAGGGGTGCCAAACTGTTCCATCCGGCCGGCGTTCATCACCATCATGCGCTGGGCCAGCGTCATCGCCTCCACTTGATCATGCGTGACAAAGAGCGATGTGATGCCCAATTCACGGTGCAGTTTTTGAATCTCCAGTCGGGTTTGCACGCGCAGCTTGGCGTCCAGGTTGCTGAGCGGTTCGTCAAACAAAAACACCTGCGGCTGGCGTACGATAGCTCGGCCCATCGCGACGCGCTGACGTTGCCCGCCAGAAAGCTCACGCGGTTTACGGTCTAAAAACTTGCTCAACTCCAGAATGGTTGCGGCTTTAGCCACGCGCTGTTTGATTTCTTCAACCGGGACTTTCTTGATTTTTAGCCCGTAAGCCATGTTGTCAAACACGCTCATGTGCGGGTACAGCGCGTAGTTTTGAAACACCATGGCAATGTCGCGCTCGGCAGGCTCCAGGTCATTGACCACCTTGTCGCCAATACAGATTTGTCCGCCAGTAACTTCTTCAAGCCCGGCCACCATGCGCAGTAAGGTGGACTTGCCGCAACCCGACGGGCCAACGATGACGATGAATTCATGGTCAGTGATTTCCGCGTCAATACCGTGCAGAATTTGCACCGCAGTTTTGCCTGTGCCGTAACGTTTGATAATATTTTTAAACGAGATGGAAGCCATGTTATTTTTCAGTGTCCACCAAACCTTTAACAAACCATTTTTGCATCAGTACCACTACAAATGCAGGCGGAAGCATCGCCAGAATGGCGGTAGCCATGACCACGTTCCATTCGTTTTGCGAATCACCGCCGGCGATCATGCGTTTGATGCCAATCACGACCGGATACATGTCTTCGCTAGTTGTGGCCAACAACGGCCATAGATACTGGTTCCAGCCGTAAATAAATTGAATCACGAACAGCGCGGCCATCGACGTTTTGGACAGCGGCAGCAAAATATCCTTAAAAAAACGCATCGGCCCGGCGCCGTCCATGCGCGCGGCCTCAACCAGCTCATCGGGCACCGTTAAAAAAAACTGGCGAAACAAAAACGTGGCCGTGGCAGACGCAATCAGCGGAATCGTCAACCCCGCATAACTGTTGAGCATGCCCAAGTCAGACACGACCTTGTAAGTCGGGCCAATGCGCACCTCCACGGGCAGCATTAACGTGATGAAGATCATCCAGAAAAACAAGCCCTTGAGCGGGAAGCGAAAGTAAACAATCGCAAACGCCGACAGCAACGATATAGAAATTTTGCCGAAGGTGATGATGAGCGCCGTTATCAGACTCACCCACATCATGCGGGCCACCGGTGCACCCGAGCCCTGGCCACCAGAGCTGCCTAGCAGAGCAGTTTTGTAACTCGCCCAAAAGTTGTTGCCTGGCAGAAGTGGCATGGGTGCCTGCACAATTTCCTGGGCTGTGTGGGTAGAGGCGACGAACGCAAGGTAAAGCGGAAAGGCTACGACGAGCACGCCAACAATCATGACGGCGTGGGCGAGTACACCCATGGTGGTTCGACGTTCGACCATCAGTAATTTACTTTCTTTTCGACATACCTGAACTGCAAGACGGTGAGAGCTACGACAATCATCATCAGTATCACCGACTGCGCCGCCGAACCGCCCAGATCCATCGCCTTGAAGCCGTCGTAATACACCTTGTAAACCAGTATCGAGGTGTCCTGTCCCGGCCCGCCTTGGGTGGTAGCGTCAACAATTGCAAACGTGTCAAAAAAGGCGTACACCATGTTGATCACCAGTAGGAAGAATGTGGTGGGCGACAGCAGCGGGAACTGGATTGACCAAAAACGCCGCCACGGGCGCGCACCGTCAATGGCGGCGGCCTCAATCAGTGATTTGGGGATGGACTGCAGGCCCGCCAGAAAAAATAAAAAGTTATACGAGATTTGCTTCCACACCGCCGCCGCCACAATCAGCGTCATGGCGTGACCTCCATCGAGCAAATGGTTCCAGTTGATGCCGATCTTGCCCAGCGCGTAAGCCACCACACCCAGCGATGGTGAAAACATGAACACCCACAACACACCCGCCACTGCCGGAGCTACGGCATAGGGTACGACCAAAAATGTTTTGTAGAACAAACCACCTTTGATGATGCGGTCTGCAAACACGGCCAGCACCAGTGAAAGACCAATGCCCAACACCGCCACCAAAATAGAAAAGATTGACGTGGTTTTAAAAGATGCAAGATAACCCGCATCATTGAACAAGGTGATGAAGTTTGCAAAACCCACCCACTCGGTCGACATACCAAACGCGTCCTGGACCTGAAACGATTGCAATACGGCCTGCGCCGCTGGCCAAAAGAAAAACACGGTAATCACCAGCAACTGCGGCGTGAGCAAAACCCACGGCAACCAGGTTGATTTGAAGAGAACGCGTTTTTCCAAGGTTGGCCTTAAGACTAATTGCTATAAAAAAAGGAGCTGCACGCGCTAGAATCTATCGTGCTACGAGCATATTTGATACTATAATTAAAGACAAAATTTGTCTTTAATTGGCCTTTATTAGCCTTTATTTGCCTTTTGAAACCGTTCCAGCTGCTCATTGCCACGTTTGACGATGGCATCCAGCGCTTCTTTGGCGGTTTTCTTGCCGTTCCAGACTTGTTCCAGTTCTTCGTCTTCAATCGCCCGTACCTGCACGTAGTTACCCAGGCGAATGCCCCGGCTCTTGTCGGTGACTTTGCGGATCATTTGCGTCACGGCCACGTCGGTGCCCGGATTTTGCTTGTAAAAGCCGGACTTTTCAGTCAGCTGGTAAGCGGCCGTGGTGACTGGCAAATAGCCAGTCCGCTTGTGGCTGGCCGATTGCACTTCTGGACTGGAAATATAATTGAAAAATGCTGCGACGCCCTTGTACTCAAGCGCTTTTTTGCCCGACATGACCCACAGGCTGGCACCGCCGATGACTGTGTTTTGCGGCGCGCCCGGCACATCCGGGTAGTAGGGCAGCGGTGCCAAGCCGTAACCAAACTTGGCGTTCTTGGCTACGTTACCGTAAAAGCCTGACGAGGTATTGATCATGGCGCATTCGCCGGAGACAAAGCTGGCCTCAGGCACATTGCCCCGGCCCTTGTAGATAAACAGACCCTGTTTGGCCATGTTGCCCAGGTTTTCAATGTGGCGCTGGTGCAATGGCGAATTCACTTTCATGCGCGCGTCCATACCCCCCAGGCCGTTGGATTTGCTGGCGAACTCGACGTTGTGCCAGCTGGAAAAGCTCTCCAGTTGCGTCCAGCCCTGCCAGGCGGTGGTGAAAGGGCATTTGTGGCCCGATGCCTTTAGCTTGGCTGCGGCCAATGCAACTTCTGGCCAGGTCGATGGGGCTTTGTCGGTTGGCAGGCCAGCGGCCTTGAAGGCATCTTTGTTGAAGTAGAACACCGTTGTCGAGCTGTTGAACGGAAAGCTCAGCATCTGCCCGTTGGGTGCGGTGTAGTAGCCTGCAACAGCTGAAACATAGGCGGTGGGGTCAAACTTATACCCTGCGTCGGTCATGATTTTGGCCACTGGCACAATTGCGCCTTTGCTGGCCATCATGGTGGCGGTACCGACTTCAAACACCTGCAAAATATGCGGCGCGTTGCCTGCGCGAAAAGCAGCAATCGCAGCAGTCATCGACTCGTCGTAGTTGCCTTTGAAGACGGGCACGATTTTGTAATCTTTCTGGCTGGCGTTGAAGTCTTTTGCCAAGTCATTGACCCATTCGCCATTGACAGCCACCATCGAATGCCACATTTGGACTTCAGTCTGGGCTTGGCTTGCTTGGGGCAAGCAGACGACAAATGCAGCCAAAGCGGTAGCGGCAAAACGGTATTTCATAAAAACTCCTGATGATTGACTCTGTAAAATAAAAGGGAGCATATGTCTTGTTTATGACAATCGTATTTAAATACAGGCCAGGTTTTTAGCAAGGCGGGTTTGTAGGGGGTTTGACCGCGTGGATGTCGCTAATGTTGCACTGCGGTAACATTGTTTATTGTTTGGGGCATACCTCTCAAAGCCACTGAAGCCGCACGATGAACGCACCCATAAAACCTGAAGAACTAAACGTTTTTGTGTCGAGTCCAAAGACCCAATCGTCCCGCATCCGCGAAATCCCGTATAACTACACCTCATTTTCGGACCGCGAGGTGGTGATTCGCCTGCTTGGCGCGCGCGCTTGGGACCTCCTGAACCGATTGCGCGGCGAACGCCAGACAGGCCGGTCGGCGCGCATGTTGTACGAGGTACTTGGCGATGTGTGGGTGGTGCAGCGCAACCCGTATTTGCAAGACGATATGCTAGACAACCCCAAGCGCCGCAAGCTGCTGGTAGAAGCGCTGCAGCACCGCTTGGGCGAAGTTGAAAAACGCCGGACGCCGGCCGTGGAGGGCCCTCGTGACGCAGTGGTTGGTGAACTGCTTGACGCCGTGCGGGACGCGGTCAACCGCTTTGCCCGCTCATTCGAAGAAATCTACGACCTGCGCCGCCTGACCAGCCGCAAGTTAAGCAAGCTGACCCAAAAGGACAACATCAAGTTTGACGGCCTGTCGCGCGTGTCGCACGTAACCGACGCAACGGACTGGCGGGTTGAATACCCATTTGTCGTGCTCACGCCCGATACTGAAGCTGAGATGGCGGGCTTGGTCAAAGGCTGCATTGATTTGGAGTTGACGATTGTTCCGCGCGGTGGCGGTACGGGTTACACCGGCGGCGCGATTCCCCTGATCTGGAAGTCAGCCGTTATCAACACCGAAAAGTTAGAGGCCATGACCGAGGTGGAAATGGTCACGCTTCCGGGCCTGAGCAAACCCGTTGCCACCGTATGGACAGAAGCCGGCGTAGTCACCCAGCGCGTAGCCGATGCCGCTGAACGCGGCGGTTTTGTGTTTGCAGTGGACCCGACGTCAGCAGAAGCATCCTGCATTGGCGGCAACATTGCCATGAACGCAGGCGGTAAAAAGGCGGTGCTATGGGGCACCGCGCTGGACAACCTGGCCAGCTGGCGCATGGTGACTCCCGATGCGCAGTGGCTGGAGGTGACACGCGTTAACCATAACCTGGGCAAGATTCATGATGCCGAGCTGGCCAGCTTTGAGCTGAAGTATTTTGAAGCTGACGGCAAAACATTTGTACGCGCTGAACTGCTCAATATCCCGGGCAAGAGCTTTCGCAAAGAGGGCTTGGGTAAAGACGTCACCGACAAGTTTTTAAGCGGGCTGCCGGGCATTCAAAAAGAAGGCTGCGACGGCCTGATCACCAGCGCCCGCTGGATAGTGCACCGCATGCCGGTGCACACCCGTACGGTGTGCATGGAGTTTTTTGGCAACGCCAAAGATGCAGTGCCCAGCATTGTCGAGATCAAAGACTTCATGTTTGCCGAGCAAAAACGCAGTGAGGCGGCAGGTTCGCCTGTGCTGCTGGCGGGCCTGGAGCATCTGGACGACCGCTACTTGCGAGCCGTAGGTTACGCCACCAAATCAAAACGCGGTGGGTTGCCCAAAATGGTGCTGATTGGCGACATTGCGGGCGACGATGCAGATGCCGTGGCCCGTGCGACGAGTGAAGTTGTACGTATTGCCAATTCGCGCAGCGGTGAAGGTTTTATTGCCGTTAGCGTCGATGCACGCAAGAAATTCTGGCTGGACCGCAAAAAAACCGCCGCCATTTCGCGCCACACCAACGCTTTCAAAATTAACGAAGACGTGGTGATTCCGTTACCGCGCATGGCCGAGTACACCGACGGCATTGAGCGCATCAACATTGAATTGAGCCTGGCCAACAAGATCAAGTTGTGCGATACACTGGAAGCATTTTTAAGTAAAGGCAATTTGCCTCTGGGTAAGGCTGAAGATGCCAGTGATGTGCCTTCGCCAGAGATGCTGCAAGGCCGTATTGTGCAGGCGCTGGCACTGGTTGCCGAGACTCGTGCGCTGTGGGCCGACTGGCTGCAGAATGCAGAGACACTGTTTGACCAGTTACAGGACCATACCCTGCGCGCCAGCTGGAAAACTCAGATCAAGGCACCGCTGCAAGTGATTTTTACTGGCGGCGCGTTTTTACCGGTATTTACTGAATGCGTGGCAATCCACAAACGCGTGCTGAAAGGCCGCGTGTGGGCCGCGTTGCATATGCACGCAGGAGATGGAAACGTTCACACCAACCTGCCCGTCAATAGCGACGACTACGAAATGTTGCAAACCGCACGCCACGCGGTCGAACGCATCATGGTACTGGCGCGCTCGCTGGGCGGCGTGATTTCTGGCGAGCACGGCATTGGCATCACGAAGCTGGAGTTTTTGACCGACGCGGAGTTGCAACCGTTTGCCGACTACAAAGCAAAAGTTGATCCGGAAGGGCGTTTTAATAAAGGTAAGCTGCTTCGAAATAAGGAGCTTATTGCGCCCGTATCTATTGGGCTAGAAGCCAAAAACGCTTTTAAAAACGACCAAAAACAGCTTCTGCTTGCAGACTTGACAAATGCTTATACGCCCAGCTTTGGCTTGATGGGACATGAGTCGTTGATCATGCAGCAGTCTGACATTGGTGCGATTGCCGACAGTGTCAAAGACTGCCTGCGCTGCGGCAAATGCAAACCGGTGTGCGCCACCCACGTGCCGCGCGCTAATCTGCTTTACAGCCCGCGCAACAAGATTTTGGCCACCTCGCTGCTGGTGGAAGCGTTTTTGTACGAGGAGCAAACCCGCCGCGGCGTGTCTATCCGCCATTGGCAAGAGTTTGAAGACGTGGCCGACCACTGCACGGTGTGCCACAAGTGTTTGAGCCCTTGCCCTGTGGATATCGACTTCGGCGAAGTGTCGATGAATATGCGCAATCTGCTGCGCAAAATGGGTCAAAAGACCTTCCGCCCCGGCAATGCTGCGGCAATGGTTTTCTTAAACGCCACAAATCCGCAAACCATCAAAGTCATGCGTACGGCCATGGTGGATGTAGGTTTTAAAGCTCAACGCCTGGCAAACAATTTGTTCAATCGCCTGGCGCGCAAGCAAACTGCAGCGCCGCCTTCATCCACTGGCAAGGCACCGATCAAGGCGCAGGTGATTCACTTTATCAATAAAAAAATGCCCGGTGGTTTGCCGAAGAAAACTGCACGTGCGCTGCTGGATATTGAAGACAGAGATTACGTCCCCGTCATTCGTAACCCCAAGGCTACGACGGCTGAGACAGAAGCGGTGTTTTACTTCCCCGGATGCGGATCAGAGCGCTTATTCAGCCAGGTCGGTTTGGCAACCCAGGCCATGCTGTGGCATGCCGGCGTTCAAACCGTGTTGCCACCCGGTTACTTGTGCTGCGGTTATCCGCAAAAAGGCAGCGGCCAGTTTGACAAGGCCGACAAGATCATCACTGACAACCGGGTGCTCTTTCACCGCGTGGCCAACACGCTGAATTATCTTGACATTAAAACAGTGGTGGTGAGCTGCGGCACGTGCTACGACCAACTGCAGGGTTATGAATTTGACAAGATCTTTCCCGGCAGCCGCATCATTGATATCCATGAGTATTTGCTTGAAAAAGGCATCACCCTGCGGCCTGAAAACGGTCAAGGTGCCGGGTACTTGTTTCATGACCCCTGCCACAGTCCGATGAAGCTGCAGGAGCCGATGAAAACGGTGAGAGCACTGCTAGGTGACAACGTGCTGAAAAACGAGCGCTGCTGCGGTGAGTCTGGCACGCTGGGCGTGACGCGGCCTGATATTTCAACCCAGGTGCGGTTCAGGAAAGAAGAAGAACTGCAAAAAGGTGAAGCTCTACTTCGTGCATCTGGATCGGTACCAACAAACCAGAATATCAAAATTTTGACCAGCTGCCCAAGCTGCCTGCAAGGTCTTTCGCGGTATCAGGACGACATGAAAAATGGCCTGCTCGAGGCCGATTACATCGTGGTGGAAATGGCCAACCAGATTCTGGGTAAAGAGTGGTTACAGACCTATGTGGATTCGGCAAATCACGGCGGCATTGAGCGGGTTTTGGTGTGAATGTGAGCGGCTGCCTTTTATGCGAAAGCCATGGCGGCTTGTTGGTGGTCAAAAGCGAGCAATTTCGCGTCATTCAAGCCGTAGAAGCCGGCTTTCCAGCTTTTTACCGGGTAGTGTGGAGTGCTCATGTCGCTGAGTTTTCGGATTTGTCTGTAGAAGAACGCAGCGTCTGCATGAACGCAGTAGCGGCTGTTGAGACGGTTTTGCGTGAACAGCTCAATCCCATCAAAATTAATTTGGCCGCCCTGGGTAACGTCGTTTCTCATTTGCATTGGCATGTGATTGCCCGTTTTGATTGGGACAGTCACTTTCCCGGCTCAGTGTGGGCCGCAGCGCAACGTGTCGTCGATGCCGAAAAGCTGGCGCAACTTGCCTGGCAATGCGAGCAAATCAATCGTTTGCTTGCTGAAAAACTGTCCTCCTGAATTTTTAGAAAGTATCTACACCATGGCAGGCCTGCAAGCAGACTCACCCACCCCCACCACTCTGACGGTTCACGGCAAATCGCGACTGCTGGAAGTGGTTTTTTCTGACGGAGCTGCGTTCAACATTCCGTTTGAGCTAATGCGCGTGTATTCGCCTTCAGCAGAAGTGCAAGGCCACGGCCCGGGTCAGGAAGTTCTGCAAACAGGTAAGCGCGAAGTTGGCGTGGTCAATTTGGAGCCGATTGGTAACTACGCCGTCAAGCCGGTGTTTTCTGACGGCCACGAAAGCGGTATTTTTTCTTGGGATTACCTCTACCACCTTGGGGCCAACCAGGACAAGATGTGGGGCGACTACAACCGCAGACTTGAAGCTGCCGGGATGTCGCGCGATGCACCCATGACAGTAGCTGGCGGCAACAGTTGTAGCAATCATTGATGGTTTGAACTTTCCTCGTTGTTTTTGCATCACAAAACATGGCAATTCCCGGACTCGCTTAAGGGTTGTCGCCATTTGCCGGGCCTGTGACCTTTAGCATTGGGCTCCATGACAACAACCCATTTCGGTTTTCAATCCGTCGAGGAAGACGACAAGGCCAAAGCAGTGCGTGGTGTATTTGATTCAGTGGCGACCAAATACGACGTGATGAACGATTTGATGTCAGTCGGTATGCACCGTGCCTGGAAGGCGTACACCGTGCTGGTGGCTAACGTCGGGCAAGGTCAGCGAGTCCTGGATATAGCAGGTGGCACGGGTGACTTGGCGCTGGCATTTGCACCTAAAGTGGGTACAACGGGGCAGGTGATCCACACCGACATCAACGAAGCCATGTTGCGCGAGGGCCGCAACCGTCTGCTGGACGCGGGTGTTAATTTGCCTACACTCGCCTGCGATGCTGAACATTTGCCTTTTGCAGATGGGTACTTTGACATCGTCACAGTAGCTTTCGGTTTACGCAACATGACCCACAAAGACGCTGCGCTGCTGGAGATGAATCGTGTGCTCAAGCCGGGCGGAAAGCTTTTAGTATTGGAGTTTTCCAGAGTAGCCAAGCCGCTGTCAAAAATTTACGATTGGTACTCATTTAAAGTCCTACCAAAACTGGGTAAGTTTATAGCCAATGACGACGCCAGTTACCAGTATCTTGCCGAGTCAATTCGCATGCATCCTGACCAGGAAGCGCTAAAGGCCATGATGCTAAAAGGCGGCTTTGGTCATGTGGATTACCACAACATGTCGGGCGGAGTTGTAGCGTTGCATGTTGCAATTAAATGTTGAAGTGGAGCTGTTTACCCTTACATCTGTTGTCTATCTGAAGGAGACGTTATGAAAATTTGGTCCTTGGTACTTTCTGCTGTGATGGCTCTGAGCTTTGGCTTTGCGGCTACCAGCTCTGAGGCTGCCCGTTTGGGCGGCGGCAAATCAACGGGCAGGCAGTCGTCAAACGTGACGCAGCGTGAGTCTGCCAAACCTTCTACGCCTGCAACGCCACCTGCGGCAGCTGCTCCCGCAGCGGCTCCTAAAAAGCCGTGGGGTGCAATGTTGGGCGGTTTGGCTGCCGGCTTGGGCTTGGCCTGGTTGGCATCATCACTTGGCTTGGGCGGTGCCATGGCAAACATCATGATGTTTGCATTGATAGCGCTTGTGGCTGTTGTGGTCATCGGTTTTGTGATGCGCAAAATGAAGGGAGGTAGTGATGCTCAGGGCCAGTCACCATTTGCCATGCAAGGAGCAGGTAGTGCCGCCACGCCCCGCAGTTATAGTCCCGAAAACGTGGGTAACGACGCGTCAGCTCGTCCTTGGGAGCGTAGCAACACGGCGTTTGACGCCAGCAAAGCCGCGGGCGCCGGCTCAATGATTGGTTCTGGTTTGTCCGGTTCACAAGCCTGGGGCGTACCGGCTGACTTTGACGGTGAAGGTTTCCTGAAAGCCTGCAAGGCAAATTTCATGACGTTGCAAGACGCTTGGGATAAATCGGACATCAACAGCCTTCGCGTCATGATGACCGATGACATGCTCAGCGAAATCAAAACGCAGTTGGCCGAGCGTGAATCGCACACAGGCGCAGGTGTCAACAAGACTGAAGTTCAGATGCTCGACGCCAAGTTGTTGGGTATTGAGGAACTGGCTGACGTATACATGGCTAGTGTCGAATTTTCGGGCATGATTCGCGAAGATGCCTCCGCAGGTGCCAGCCCTTTCCGCGAAGTTTGGAACATGACCAAGCCACGCAACGGTACCGGCGGCTGGTTGGTTGCAGGCGTGCAAGCACTGCAATAAAAAGGTCTCTGCCCAAGACGGGCGGTTTATAAGTGAAAATCGGGAGCGTATGACCAACACGTTCCCTTTTTCATTTCTGGAATCAGTCGCGACCCGTTTCCAACCGCCCGAGTGGGCAGTCAGCGAGGCGCAACAGCGACTGGTACTTTTTCTAAACCATGTCCTGATGCAGGAAAAAGAGGCACAAGACCGCTTGGCCCGCAAAAAAGGCAGCGTGCTGCACATTCGGTGGGGCTTGTTTGCGCTGGATTTGTTAATCACCCCGGCCGGTCTGCTAGACAAAGCCAGTCCCGATGCGAAGCCTGATTTACTGATTGCCGTGGCTGTCGATTCTCCAGCTAGCCTGTTGCAATCGGTCATGAAGGGCAGACCACCACCCGTCAAGATTGACGGTGATGTGCAACTGGCGGCCGAACTGGGCTGGCTGGCCGAAAATCTGCGCTGGGATTACGAAGAAGATTTATCGCGAGTGCTGGGTGATGTACCTGCGCATGCACTGGCAGATGTGGCCAAGCGCGGCATGGCAGGCTTAAAACAATTTTTGAACTCAGCTCCCGGCAGCCCGTTCAACTCTGCCAGCGCTGCAGCCGCGAAGGAAGCCCCGTGAGCCGGATTTTCAGGGGGTTTTTTATCGTCTGGACGGTGCTGCGCTTTGGCCTGGATGAGCTGTTACTGGCCAGTTTTGAAAAGCCCTGGATCAAGCTGCTCAGGCGCGTCGTTTCTGTTGGACGGGATTTGCGTGCGCCGCGGGGCGAGCGATTGCGTGAAGCGCTGGAAAGCCTGGGGCCTATATTTGTCAAGTTTGGCCAGGTCATGTCAACACGCCGCGATTTGTTGCCTCCAGATATTGCGGACGAGTTGACCAGACTGCAAGACCGTGTGCCGCCATTTGAATCGGCGCTGGCTGTGGCCATGA
>JAYVEE010000174.1:0-4251 GCA_043749005.1 Polaromonas sp.
GTCCAGCATGTCGATTTTTTCCAGCTGGCTGGCCGCGCCAAACTCAGGCGTCATCACGTACATGGGTACATCGACATGCGGCACGATGGCAGCGTCCCCTTGGCCGATACCGGAGGTTTCAACAACGATCAAATCAAACCCCGCGCACTTACAGGCTGCAATCACGTCGGGCAGGGCCTTGCTGATTTCAGAGCCAAACTCGCGTGTGGCCAGCGACCGCATGAAGATGCGCGGCCCGGTTGACCATGGGTTGATGGCGTTCATGCGGATACGGTCGCCCAACAATGCACCGCCGCTTTTACGGCGTGATGGATCGATGGAAATAACAGCAACGCGAAGCGCATCGTTTTGATCCAGCCGCAAACGGCGAATCAGCTCATCGGTCAGGGACGATTTACCCGCGCCGCCTGTACCTGTGATACCCAGCACTGGTATCTTTGTAGTAGCTGCTTGCACACGTATCTGTTGGGCTGTAGCATCATTTACCTTGTCATTTTCCAGTGCTGTAATAAGTTGCGCCAGTGCCCGCCAGGCCGCCTCGGTGTGGCCTGCAACTGCATTTATTTTGGCTGGGGCATAACCGGTCAGGTCCTTGTCGCAGCGCATCACCATCTCACCGATCATGCCAGCCAGCCCCATTTTCTGGCCGTCTTCAGGGCTGTAAATGCGGGTCACGCCGTAGGCATGGAGTTCCTTGATTTCCGGCGGCACAATCACGCCGCCGCCGCCGCCAAACACCTGAATATGCGCGCCGCCCCGGCTTTTAAGCAAATCGACCATGTATTTAAAGTACTCTACATGGCCGCCCTGGTAGCTGCTGATAGCGATGCCCTGCGCATCTTCTTGCAGCGCTGCAGTCACTACCTCATCAACGCTGCGGTTGTGCCCCAAATGGATGACTTCTGCGCCCATGCTTTGCAAAATGCGCCGCATGATGTTGATAGCCGCATCGTGTCCGTCAAACAGCGATGCTGCCGTTACGAAGCGCACCTTGTGCGTCGGACGATAGCTGGCTAGGGCTTTATATTCGGCGGACATATCGGTCATGTTGTTTCCAGTGCGGGAATTTAAAACAAGTCAAGTCAAACCAGGAGTTGGTCGGTTACAAGCTGACCGGATAATATTACGCTTACGTAAACGTCAACTAAAAACATGAAGCGTTACATCATCGGGTTAACCCTTATCTTTGCAAAATTTCGGGAAGGATCACACATTCAGCCTAGGGTATCCCGGAGTGAAATTACATGAATTAAAAAGCCACATGCCAGTCTGTGGAGCGACAATGCACCCCCAAGGGGATCTCTTGTCAACGCGAACTGACCTCGCGCATTAAACAAATACCCTTTTAACTATCGGAGACATCATGAAATTAAATTTCGCAAAAATTGCTATTGCATCAGCCGCTTTTTGTATGGCCAGCTTGGCCGTCGCTGCAGACCCCATCAAAATTGGCGTAGCCGGGCCATTTACTGGCGGCTCGTCTTCCATGGGTGTCAGCATGCGGGATGGCGTTCGTCTGGCAACCGCTGAAATTAACAAGGCAGGCGGCATCATGGGTCGCCAGATTTTGTTGGTCGAACGCGACGACGAAGCAAAAAATGAGCGCGGTGTGCAAATCGCCCAGGAGCTGATCAGCAAGGAAAAAGTGACTGCTGCCGTGGGTTACGTCAACACCGGCGTGGCGCTGGCATCGCAGCGTTTTTTCCAGGAAGCCAAAATTCCGGTCATGAACAACGTGGCTACCGGCAGTATTGTCACCAAGCAATTTCCTGATCAGGCTGAAAACTACATTTTCCGCAATGCTGCACACGACAGCATTCAGGCGCCAATGATTGTTGAAGAGGCTATCACTCGCAGAGGCTACAAAAAAGTCGCCATTCTGGCTGACTCCACCAACTACGGCCAGCTAGGTCGTGACGACCTGGAAAAAGCCTTGGCTGCCAAAGGCGTGAAGGCCGTTGCGGTTGAAAAATTCAACATCAAAGATGTCGACATGACGGCGCAGCTTCTCAAAGCCAAAGAAGCCGGCGCCGAAGCTGTGCTGACCTATGGCATTGGCCCTGAATTGGCCCAAATCGCCAACGGCATGACCAAGCTGGGCTGGAAAGTCCCGATGATTGGCAGCTGGACATTGTCAATGGCCAACTACATTGACAACGCCGGCCCAGGCGGTGAAGGTGCGCGCATGCCGCAAACATTTATCCAGGAGCCGACAACGCCGCAACGCCAGTCGTTCATCATCAATTACCTGAAAACCTTCAACCCGAAAAACGCGCGCATTGACTCGCCGGTTTCTGCAGCGCAAGGTTATGACTCTATCTATTTGCTGGCAGCGGCCATCAAGCAGGCCAATTCAACCGATGGATCAAAAATTCGCCTGGCGCTGGAAGATCTGAAGACCCCTGTGGTCGGCGTGGTCACGACGTACAACAAGCCGTTTTCTGCCAAAGACCATGAGGCCATTACTGCCAACATTCCAGTGTTTGGCGAAGTCAAAGGCCATCGCGTGGTGTACGCTTACCCGGCTGACCAGCAAAAAGCATCTGAAGTTCGCGTCAAGAAATAATCTTGAAGCGTTGCACACAACGCAGCATGCCGCGCAGGTTTTAACAAGCCTGCGCGGTGTTTTTTTGTCCATTCTGGCGCTTGCGGAAGGCCAGATATTGAATTTTTAGTGAAAGCGCTCGTATGGAAATCCTGCTTCAACTTATATACAGCGGTGTCGCATTGGGCATGATCTATGCGGTCATTGCGTTCGGCTACCAGCTGACCTTTCAAACCTCGGACACGCTGAATTTTGGCCAGGGTGATGCGCTCATGCTGGGCGCCATGGTGGGCCTGACGCTGGTCAACATGGGCGTGAATTACTGGTTGATGCTGCCGCTGGTGATTGCGTTTGGCTTGTTGCAGGGCGGCTTTGTTGAACGCATCGGTGTGCGGCCCGCCATCAAAATCAAAAGTGAATTTGGCTGGATCATGTCGACCATCGCGCTGGGCATTATTTTTAAAAATGTTGCCGAAAATATTTGGGGCCGGGACGATTTGAAGTTCCCATCGCCACTGCCAGAATCCCCTATCAAAGTATTTGGTGCCAACGTATTGCCCATGGAGATATTGGTGGTGGTGGGCGCAGTGCTGATGATGCTGGCGGTCGAGTTTTTCAATCGTAAAACCATTTACGGCAAAGCTGTCGTTGCCACTTTCAATGACCGTGATGCTGCCAAACTGATGGGCATCAATACCGGATTGGTCATCACGTTTTCTTATGCACTGTCGTCTGCCACAGCTGCTTTTGCAGGCGCGCTGATTGCCCCGCTGACGCTGACCGGTGCCACCATGGGCGCGGTGTTGGGCCTGAAGGCATTTGCAGTTGCCATTATTGGCGGGCTGACCAGCGGCATGGGTATTATTGTTGGCGGCATTATTTTGGGAGTCGCCGAGACGACGACCGGTTTTTATTTGTCCACGGGCTACAAGGACGTGCCGGGCCTGGTGCTGCTGCTGCTGGTTTTGGCATTCAAGCCTGCAGGCTTGTTTGGTAAAACTGCCATCAAGAAAGTTTGACCATGGATCGCAAGACTTTGATTGCAGCTGTGCTGGGCTTGGCCCTGCTGGCTGCTGCGCCGCTGTTGACCAGCAACGCTTACTACATTCACATGATCGGCACGATCATGATTTACGCCATTTTGCTGTACGGACTGGACATTGTGGTCGGCTATACCGGTCAGGTATCGCTTGGGCATTCAGGCCTGTTTGGTGTGGGCTCTTACACCGCAGGTGTGCTGTTTTTAAAGCTGGGTGCGCCGCTGTGGCTCATTATTCCGGCAAGTATCGTGGTGACGGCCGGATTTGGTGCGCTGCTGGCTTTGCCTGCACTACGCGTGACCGGTCCATATCTGGCCATGGTGACACTGGCATTTGGCACCATCATCCAGATTTTGATCAACGAGATGACCTTTTTGACCGAGGGCCCGTTGGGTATCAAAATCCCCAAGCCATCGATTGCCGGGCACAAGCTCACCGAGCATGAGTTTTACTGGTTGACGTTTGCGTTGATGGTGGTGTCGCTGGTAGTGGTCCACCGCATTTTAAAGTCGCAGTTAGGACGCGCTTTTGAGGCGCTGCGGGGCAGCCCTGTTGCGTCTGACTGCATGGGCGTGTCTGTGTATCGCTACAAGGTTTATGCGTTTGTTATCAGCGCCGGTTTTGCCGGACTTGCAGGTTGCCTGTATGCCTATTCAGAGCAATATA
>JAYVEE010000175.1:0-4249 GCA_043749005.1 Polaromonas sp.
AAAAAACCCGCCAGGGCGGGTTTTTTCAAAAAGCACTGACCCGGTGGGCTGGCTTGAAATTACTTCTTGACAGCGCTGGCAGCTGGCTTTGCAGCATCAGCTTTGGTATCCAATTTCGCGTCAGGCTTGGCATCTTTAGCTTTCGCATCAGCCTTGGCTTCAGCTTTTGTGTTTTTCTTCTCTTCTTTGACGGCTGATGCAGCGGCAACCACTGGCTTAGCGTCAGCCTTGGCAGGTGCGGCAGACTTGTCGTCTTTCTTCGCTGGGGCAGCAGCTGCGCCTTTGTAGCCAGCGCCGCCGACTGTCAGGCCTTCAGCGGAGAACTTGGCTGCATTGCCTTGGCCAACACCTTTGACGCGCTCAATAAAGTCTTCCCAGCTTTTGAAGCTGCCTTTTTTACGTTCGTCAACGATCTTGGTGGAAATCGAGGGACCAATGCCTTTGATGCCGTCGAGTTCCGCCGGTGTGGCTTTGTTAACGTCAACCGCTGCAAAGGCAACAGCGACAGTCATGGCAGCAAAAAATGCCAGCAATTTCTTGAACATGGAAAACTCCTCAGATATGGGGTGGAATAAAGACAAGAATCAGCCTCTGGACGAGGACGATCATCTAAGTAACGGGCAATAGTCTTCTAGGTTGACCGCGCACAACGGTATTGGTGTCGAAAAATCACAGTTCTATTCTTTTTTACTCATTCAACCACCGCATGTACACGGACACACCCGTTTGCACATCGGCAAAGACATGTTTGCAGCCTGCCGCGCGCAAGGCACTCAGGTCAGCCTGGGTGTAGCTCTGGTATTTGCCGACCAATGCGGGCGGAAACTCAATGTAGTCAATCAAACCGCCGCGCGCGGCTTCCTCTATGCTCAAGGCGGCTTCATATCGGCTCTGTCGCAAGGCGTTGATGACGCTGATGGCCACGTCATTAAACGGCTGCGCCTTGCCCGTGCCCAGGTTAAAAATGCCGGATTGTTCGGGATGGTCAAAAAACCATAAATTAACCGCCACCACGTCGTCAATAAATACAAAGTCACGCATTTGGCCGCCCGCACTGTAGCCGCCGTATTCACCAAACAGTTTTACCTTACCATCAGAAACAAATTGGTTGAACTGGTGATAAGCCACGCTAGCCATGCGGCCCTTGTGCTGCTCGCGCGGGCCGTAGACGTTGAAGTACCTGAAGCCTGCTACCTGTGTACTGGCGTTTTGAAAGCTTGAGCCCAGCTCGCGCCGCAGGCGCTGGTCAAACAGCAGCTTGGAGTAGCCGTAGACGTTCAGCGGCTTTTCAAATTCAGGCGCCTCACTAAAGGTACTTGAGCCCCCATAGGTTGCAGCTGATGACGCATACAGCAAGCGCGTGCCTTGTTCCTGGCAGGCGTGAAACAACTCGCACGACAGTGTGTAGTTGTTGTCCATCATGTATTTGCCGTCAAGCTCCATGGTGTCGCTGCACGCGCCTTCATGAAACACGGCTTCAACGTCGCCAAATGCGCCCTCTGCAAAAAGCTCGTAAAAATCATCGGCATCAACGTAGTCGGCGATTTGCAGGTCGGCCAGGTTTTTGAACTTGTCACCCATTGTCAAATCATCAACCGCAATGATGTCGTTAATACCCCGCGCATTCAGGCCTTTAATGAGGTTGCTGCCGATGAAGCCAGCGGCGCCTGTCACAACGATTTTCATGGCTTATTTCCTTTAACTGATGGCGCTGAACAGCTCTGCATAGCTGACAGTGGCGGTACCAAATTTACCCACCACAATGCCGCCCGCCTGATTGGCAATTGGCACCGCATCGCGCAGGCTTATGCCCGCAGCAGCCAACGCTGCCAGCGTGGCAATAACGGTGTCGCCCGCGCCGGTAACGTCGAACACCTCGCGGGCAACGGCGGGTATGTGCAACTGGCCTTGTTCGTCAAACAGGGTCATGCCAGCTTCACTGCGGGTTAGCAGCAGGGCTTGCAGATTAAGTGAAGTGCGCAGCTCTTGGGCTTTGCTGTAGAGTTCAGTTTCGGTCGCCCAGGTGCCGGTGACTTGCTCCAGCTCTGCGCGGTTGGGTGTGATGACGGTGGCGTTTTTGTAGCGGGTGTAGTCAGAGCCTTTAGGGTCAACAAGCACCACTTTGCCCGCTGCTTTTGCGTGGTCAATCATCAACGTGATGTGCGCCAGGCCGCCTTTTCCGTAATCTGAAAATAACACGGCATCGTGCGTGGGGCAGAGCTTTTCAAAACGCGCAGTTTGCGAGACCAAAACTTCAGTTTCTGGCGTATTCTCAAAATCAAGCCGAATCAGTTGCTGCTGGCGGCCAATCACGCGTAGCTTGACAGTGGTTTTAAGTCGGGCGTCGCGGCCAAAATAGGGCGTAATGCCAGAGCTGGCCACCAACGTTTCGAGCTTGTGGCTGGCTTCATCGTCACCGACTACCGTCAGCAAAGATGCTTTGGCACCAAGCGCCACAATGTTGCTGGCCACGTTGGCAGCGCCGCCCACACGCTCTTCGGTGCGGGTGACGCGCACCACCGGTACAGGCGCCTCGGGTGAAATGCGGTCAACTGCGCCGTACCAGTAGCGGTCCAACATGGCATCGCCGACTACCAGGACGCGGGCTGCTGCTAATTTGTCTAGGGAAATATACATATGGTTATCGACTAAAGCTCTTCAATGCGCCTGGCCGGGTAGCTGTCCCAAGCCTGACATCCGGGGCATTGCCAAAAGTGCTGGGTGGCTTCAAAACCGCAGGCTGCGCAGCGGTAGCGCATCAATGGCTTGGTGGCTTGGTCGAGTGCGCGTTGCACCAATTGGTGGTTGCGTTCTTCCAAAGGGCTCGCAAACTTTTCACCGGCTACCCAACGGGCTGCGGCGACCAGTGAGGTTTCAGTTTCAAGATGCTTGATGTAGCCTTGTCGGCTTGTGGCTGGGTCCTTTTCAAGCCGTGCAATGGCGTCCATTACATCGACTGAAGGTGTGTGCTGGTAATGTGCTTTGAGCAGTGCAACGACAGGCGCGTAAAAGCCATCATGCTGCGCTATCGTGGTCAGCAAGCCTGCTGCTAGCGGCATCACTTGGGGAGCCATTTTGTTGAGCGTGATCAATGTGTCAAAAGCCGCTTGCTGCCTGCCACTTTGCAACTGTAAATTGGCCAGATCGATCAGTGGTCTGGCGGATGCGGAGGCGGTGCTGCATGCGCGCTCAAGCAGCGCGTTTGCCTGCGCCGTGTCGCCAGTGGCTAGCATGCTTTTGGCTTGCTCACACAGGTAATGCGCTTGCCTGCCGCTGAAGCTGGCGTGCCCAGCGCTGTCAAGTTTGCTGGCGATATCGGTTGCGTGTTGCCAGTCGCGGGAGCGTTCGTAAATTGACAGCAAGGCCAGGCGGGCCTCTTCTTCATAGTTGGTGCCCTCAAGCTTATGCAGTGCGATTTCCGCGCGATCCAGCAGGCCGGCTTTAAGGTAATCAAGCGCCAGTGCATGTTGCGCGCGGTCTCGGTCTGGTTGCGGCAAATCTCCGCGTTGTAAAAGATGCTCGTGCACACGCACAGCGCGCTCGTACTCGCCACGTCTTCTGAAAAGATTGCCGAGCGCGAAATGCAACTCAGACGTGTCAGGGTCGTTTTGCACCGCTTCGATAAAAGCGTCGATCGCCTTGTCTTGCTGCTCGTTAAGCAAAAAATTCAGGCCACGAAAGTAGGCTTTGGGAGCCTGCCGATTTTCAATACGCAGTTGGCGCAAATCCGCTCTTGATGCCAACCAGCCCAACGTAAAAGCAATTGGCAGGCCCAGCAGAATCCAGGTGAAGTCAAAGTCCATGTCGCGGGATTTCTGGGTTGTCAGGCGTTGTACTGTCTCGTTTTGCGTTGCCTTGATTGGCTGATGCACTCGATTTGACGGCCAGTAGCGCTGTGACTCTGCGTTTCTTCCACCATCGCGGCATCATCAACAACACGCCGAGCGCTAAACCAGTGCCAAAAGATGTCAGCACGACCAGTACCAAAGGCGCTTTCCAAAATGTACCGAAAAAGAAATTCACAGCAACCGCTTGCTGGTTGTTCAACGCAAAGGCGAAAAGGGTAAAAAAAATGGCTGCTTTGAGCAGCCAGATCAGGTAGTTCACTTAAACGCAGCCTTCTTAAGTTAGCTGTTCGATACTAGTCAGTGCCAACGTCACTTGACTGACTGGGTAGCCTGCGCTGTCAGCAATGCCTCGGTACGCGCATCAACCGCTTCACGAAGAGCCTTGCCAGGCTTGAAATGCG
>JAYVEE010000176.1:0-4212 GCA_043749005.1 Polaromonas sp.
CACTGACTTTGTGCAGCGCAACGCCCGTTGTATAAAGTGGCTGAGTGGCGGCGTGACCCTATCTGCATCTTTAGCTGTGTCGTCCCACAGGCGCAGGCGCACTGCATCCTGCGCGCCGGGCTGGGTGATGAATTTTTCAGCATCAGTCGCGTTGAAGATGCCGCCCTGCAACAACAGGCTGCGCTTTGAATCTACCGACAGGCTGGCATGATACGGCGGACGCATGGCACACAGATAGCGTTTGGCATCGACATGCAGCTTGATGGCGTTGAGCACCTCGTCATCAAACAAGCTGCGCAAAAACGGCAAGGCACGGTACTGGTGTACGTCGTCAATGCCATGCAGCGAAGGCGTTTCACCAAGGTCATGTATCAAGTGGCCCAGGTCATGCAGCAGAGCCGCTGTAACCAGTGCGTCGCTTGAAGCTTCGCCCTCTGCCAGTGCAGCAGTTTGCAGCGCGTGCTGCAGTTGCGTGACGCTCTCGCCGCTGTACTGCTCGTGGCCGCGCGCCTCGAAAAGCAGCTCAATGTCTTGCAGGATTAGCGCCATGGCAGTGAGTAGGTTTTGAGATTGGTAAAGCTCTTGATGGCTTCCTGCACGCCTTCTTTGTAGCCCAGGCCTGAGTCCTTGATGCCGCCAAACGGCGTAAGCTCCAGTCTATACCCGGGCACTTCACGCACATTGACAGTGCCAACATGCAGCTCACTGACAAAACGGTTGATGTAGTCGAGCCGGTTGGTACACACCGCACTTGACAGCCCGTAGGCCGTACCGTTTGAGATCTGTATTGCTTCTTCAATATTTTTAAAGCGGATGACTGGCGACACCGGGCCAAAAGTTTCTTCTTTGGCAACCGTCATGTGAGGCAATACATGGTCAAGCAGGGTAGGCGAATACAACGCGCCCCGGCGCTGGTTACCTGCCAGCAGCTTTGCGCCTTGGGCCACAGCTTCATTGACGCGCGACTCAAACAGCATGGCGGCTGACGCATCAATGACTGTGCCCATGTCGCTGGCCTTGTCTGTTGGGTCGCCATGCTTGAAGGCCAATGTTTTTGCCAGCACCTGTTCGACAAACCTTTCAGCCACAGAGTCATGCACCAGCAGGCGCTTGACAGCCGTGCAGCGCTGGCCCGAGTTTTTATACGAGCCCTGCACAGCCAGCGTTGACGCTTCGTCAATATCAGCGTCTTCCATCACGATGATCGGGTCGTTACCGCCGAGCTCCAGCACCACCCGGCGGTAGCCTGCCTTTGACGCGATGTATTTGCCAATCGCCACGCCACCCGTAAAAGTCACCATATCAACCAGCGGGTGCGTGATGAGTTCATCAGCAATCTCGTGCGGAGCGCCCGTGATGATACTCAGCATCTCTGGCGGCAAACCCGCTTCATACAAGATATCGGCAAACAAGATGGCAGAGAACGGCACTTTTTCAGACGGCTTGAGCACCATGCGATTGTTGGTTGCAATGCTGGGCACCACCTTGTGCGCTACCTGGTTCATGGGGTGGTTAAACGGCGTGATGGCGGTGATCACGCCCAGTAGCGGTGCGCGGTGCGTGTACACGCGGCGCTGTTTGCCGTGGGGTGTCAGGTCACAGCTGAAAATCTGGCCATCGTCTTTGAGTACTTCTGTCGCGCCAAATAGCAGCACATCGCTGACGCGGCCTGCCTCGTAGATGGAGTCCTTCAGGCACAAGCCTGACTCGGCAGTGATCAGATTAGCAACTTCATCGATTCTGATTTTGATGATGGCGGCAGCACGATTCAAAATGGCGGCCCGCTCATAACGGGTCAACGCCGGTTTGCAGGCATTCGCTTCAATAAAAGTCTGGCGCACTTCTTCAACCGTGGCCTTGGGGACTGTGCCTATCAGTTGTTCGGTGAACGGGTTGAAGACATGAATCACGCGGTCACCGGTGCGGTCTGCACCGACCTTGTGGCCTGCCAGGCGCATGGCGTTCAGGTGATGGTCACGAATGTACGCCGCAATGTCACTGGGCATGGTTGAGCGCCAAATCGAACGCGTCAAAATTACGGAAACGTCGCGCATGGTCGAGTCCGGGTAATGCACGATTCACGATGAGTGGCACGCGCTGCTCACTGATGCCGCCGTGTGAACGCAGCGGTACTTCTAGCGCAGTCAAGTCGTGGCGCGATGCCGATGTGCCGATGACCGTGAAGCGTTCTGAAACGGCGACCAGATCGCCAATCCGGTCAGCGGGCAGCTCAAAACGCTTGGCGGCTTCAGCGCGTGGCAGTACGACTTCCATGCCTTTGAGTTTTGAAAGCCGCTGACATGCGGCACCAACGTCAGAACAGTCTGGCAGGTACACCGTGGCGAAGGAACCCAGCGCACCGTGATGCACTACATACGGGTCAGTAATCGGCAAAATCACCCGGGCGACCGACTTACCCAGCCAGTCGTCAAACCAGTCTTGCAGGTAAATCACGTCAGGGGTACCGTCCATCGCAACCTTGGCATTCATGCCGTGGTCAGCCGTCAGGGCTATCACGCAGCCCAATGCATCAAGCTGGCCCAAATAACCATCCATCATTCGGTAAAACGCATTGGCACCGTCCGTGCCCGGCGCATGTTTGTGCTGCACATAGTCAGTGGTGGACAAATACATCACGTCCGGCTTGACGGACTGCATGATCTTGACACCTGCTGCAAACACAAACTCCGACAGACCAGCGCTGTACACGCCGGGCAGTGGCAAACCCGTCAGGGTCAGCACATCTTCAATACCGTTTTGCGCCTTGCTGACCTGATCGGCCTTTTCAGCTGAAAAGCAGATGCCCTTCATGTTGTGCCCCAGCAGGGTGCGCAACTTGTCTTTGGCGGTGATCACGGCCACCGATTTGCCGGCATCTGCCAGCGCGGCCAGCAATGTGGGCGCGCGCAACCACTTTGGGTCGTTCATCATGACCTCAGTGCCTGTGGCAGTGTCGTACAAATAATTGCCGCAGATGCCGTGAATGCTGGGCGGTACGCCGGTAACAATAGACAAATTGTTTGGATTGGTAAAGCTAGGCACGACGCAATCGGCCGTCAAACCCGAACCCAAAGCCAATGTGCGTTTGAGCCACGGCATGTGACCCGTCGCAACGGCTTGCGCCAGGTAGTCGGGCTCGCAGCCATCAACACACACCACCACGGTCGGCTGTGTTGGCAGCTTGTAAGGTCTGCCATTCACATTCAATTCAATGCTTGTCACGTCTGGTATTTACTTTCTTGACTTTTGGGGTGGGTGGGTTGGAGGTCTTTACAACCAGCCGCCGGACCGGTTTGGGGGATTGGCCTTCCAGCCGTGCACGTCTGCCCAGATCGTTTTCAATCGTGCGCTCCTTGCTTTCCATCGCATGGTTAAACATGGCGCGGCCTGCCGCATCAGCATCACCCGAAGCGATCGCCTTGACGATTTGCCGGTGCTCATTGGCAGATGTTGGCATCAGCCAGCCGTCTGCCAAATTCAAACGGCGAAACAGCGACAACTCCTTGATCAACTTGCGGTAAATCTCGGTCAGCTTGCGGTTGCCCGCCATCTCCACCAGCTGGTCATGAAAATGCAGGTTTTGCAAATGATAGCCGTGAGTGTCTTGCGACTTGACGGACTTTTCCATCGCCTCGACCAGCCCTTTAAGCACTTTGGTTTGCACCGGCGTTATGTTCTTGGCCAGCTGCCGACCCACCAGTTCTTCCATGGCAGCGCGCAGGTCAAAAATTTCAACCGCCTCATCCATCGGAATGTCGCGGACAAAAACACCCCGGTTTTTTTCATTGCGCACCAGACCTGCTTCTTCCAGCATCCGAAAGGCCTCCCTTACCGGGCCGCGAGACACCCCCATTTTTTCAGCCAGCGTGGCCTCAATCAGTTTGCTGCCGGGCTCGTATTCGCCCACCAAAATGGCGCGTTCAATTTCCTGCTGCACCACAGTGGTGAGCGAGCTGCTTTGAAGCAGTGCAATGGTTGATCTCAGGATAGCGTTCATAAAACAAATTGAAGCATAAATCTGATGATTGTCAACAATCTGCAATAAACAATTGACAAGATAGCAGGGTCAGCGTCAAATTATCACAAATTGTTTTGCCAGTTTGCAACATGCGCAAAACAGTCATGCCAATGTCACGGTACTGACACGGATGGGTCACACAATCGCGGTTTTTATAAAGGACATGTATGCGCTCCCTGACTGGTTTCACGACT
>JAYVEE010000177.1:0-4195 GCA_043749005.1 Polaromonas sp.
ACTTGTCTTGCAACCTCCAGACCTGAACGCACAGCGCCTTCCAGTGTCGCGGGATACGGGCCGTTTACATAGTCGCCGCAGGCCAGCAGGCCGGGTGCAATACGCTGGCCGGGGCGGATCAAGCCAGGGGTACAGGCGAAGGTGGCGCGCTTTTCTACGACCGTTTGCAGGATGCGCAAGTCGTTGATGCCCAGTTGAGCTGCAGCCTGCGCTGCAATCAGTGGTGTTAGTTCTACGCTGCTTTGCTGGCTGGCGCTGATGACGAATGCAAGCAGGCCTGCTGGTCCGTCTAACTGACCACGGTCAAATACGAATTGGGCGGGGTAGGACGGACTGGAAGCTAACGCCAGCATAGGCTGGGCCAGCGAATAGCCAGGGGCAAGTGCATACACGGTTGCGATGGCTTCATGCTGCAAGCCCTCTGCCAGTTTTATCCATTCTTGCAATTCGCTTAACGGCAAGGTGCTGCTTCGAACCAGCCGCGCAGTTTCAAGCGGCGGGCAGGCCATGATGAGGCTGTCAAACTTGCCCAAGTCAGACTTATCGCTGCCCGTCAATTGCCAGGGCGTGCCCGCAGCAGGCTGAATGCTTTGCACCCTGACGCCCAGACTGATCTGGCCGCCTTGTGCAACCAGCCAGGCCAACGCAGCTTCTGGTAGAAGGGCGCTTAAATCAACGCGCGGCAACAGCAGATCAGAGCCGCCACTGACTGCAAAAAGTGAATCACGAAGCACTCGCAAAAAGACCTGGCCACTGGCTCTGTCTGCCGGCGTATTTAGAGCTGACACGCACAGCGGCTCGATCAGGGCAGTCATGACCCGCTGGGCAATGCCTTTGCATAAATCAGCAACCGACTGATGCGGCGGACACTGAAATTTGCGCAGTTGCCAGTGCGTTGTGGTTTTAAGCAACGAAAGCCTGTCTACCCAAGACCAACCGTTGGCGCGCAAGATGCCGAACAATGCGTCAAGCGGTGCAGGCAAAAAATCAGAGGAAGGGAGCTTCAAACCGCTGCCGTCAGGCAATTGCAGGGTTAGTGGCATGCGGTGCAGCGCTGTGGTTGCGTCAACACCCACATCGGCCATTAACTTGAGCGTCTCTGCATACGCGCCAATCAGAATGTGCTGGCCGTTGTCTAATCTGAGGGTCTGGCCGCCATGCATGACTTCAAGCCGCCTGGCACGGCCACCTGCCGTGCGGGTGGCTTCAAACACCGTGACGTGATGGCCAAGCCGCGTTGCTTCAACCGCAGCAGCGCAGCCCGCCCAGCCAGCGCCCATGATGGCTACCTTCAGTCCTGTTTTCATAGCTGCCTACACCCGTATTTATTGGATTAATGCAGTAAAAGATACTAAATCTTACCCAAGGCCTGGGTTCTCCAGGCCAGGTAAAACTTGCGCAGTGGCGTCAGGCTGATGCGCTGGTGCAGCACCTGGTAGTTGTCAAGTGCGATCTCTTTTAACAGTGTGCGGTAAATGCTGGCCATCATCAATCCTGGCTTTTGGGCTCGCCTGTCTTGCGCTGGCAGCATTGCCAGGGCTTCGTCGTACAAGCGCAATGCCCGCTGCGTCTGGAATGCCATCAGCGCTGAAAAGCGGCTTGAATATTCACGCTTTAACAGCTCATGGGCTTTGACATCAAATTGTTGCAGTTCAGACATCGGCAAATAAATGCGGCCGCGCTGCGCGTCTTCGCCAACGTCACGAATAATATTGGTTAGCTGAAAAGCCAGGCCCAGCTTGTGGGCGTAGGCTGTGGTCTCAGGCTGTGTTTGGCCAAAAATGCTGGCGGCAACTTCACCTACAATGCCGGCCACCAAGTGACAGTAGCGCTGTAGTCCCACAAAGTCCAGGTACCGGTTTTGCGCCAGGTCCATCTGGCAACCCTCAATCACAGCGTAAAGGTGGTGTGCTTCAATCTTGTAGGCGGCAGTCAATGGCATCAACGCCTTCATTACCGGGTGGTCAGGCTGGCCGGCAAATGATTTGGTTACTTCAGATTGCCACCAGGCTAGCTTGGTGTGCGCCACACCAGGGTCTTGCACCTCGTCGACCACATCATCCACCTCGCGGCAAAAGGCATAAAACGCAGTGATGGCGGCACGCCGCTCTTTTGGCAAAAACAAAAAAGCGTAATAAAAACTGCTGCCGGATGAGACGGCTTTTTGCTGAACGTATTGCTCGGGGGTCATGGTCGGAATTGTCGCATCCAGTCACATCCAGACGGCGCGCCACAACATGACCACGCCATCCCACGCATTCAGTTTGGGCCGCTGCCGAAGGGTGGCAAAGTTGAGTTGCCTGATTTTTTCAGCAATCCGTAGCCCGCCTTGCACCACCAGCCGCAGTTCCCAGCCTGCAGGGCCGGGTATTTTTTTAACCAGCGGTGCGCCTTGCAGCATCAGCGTTTGTGACCAAGAGACATTGGCTGCCACTAAAGTTGTTGTGGCCGGGTTGACATCCTGACGCAGCAACATTGCTTCATCCGCACCATGCCGTGCAAAGCTGTCAAATGGCAGATAAATTCTGCCACGGGGAATATCCACTCCCAAGTCTTGCCAAAAGTTAATCAGTTGCAGCGCTGTACAAATGCAGTCGCTTTGCTCTAAAGATTTTGCGTCAGTGACTTTGTACAAATGCAGTAGCAAACGTCCGACCGGATTTGCCGAGCGGCGGCAATAGTCAAGCAATTCGGCCTGGCTGGCGTAACGCGTTTTGGTGATGTCTTGCTCAAATGCGCTGAGCAGGTCTGCAAGCAAAGCATTCGGAAGGGCAAATTGCGCAATAACAAGGCGCAGGCGGGTGAAGACTTCAGGCCATCGGTCAGACACACGCGTGCCAGCCACACAAGCGATCAAATCAGTTCGGTAGTCCGCCAGATCGGCCAGGCGCTTTGCAGGCAGCGCGTCCCCTTCATCGGCAAGGTCGTCAGCTGTCCGGGCAAACCAGTAAATCGCGGTAATGGTTGGGCGCAGTGTCGGCGGACATAAAAAAGACGCAACGGGAAAATTTTCGTAATGCTTTACGCCATGGATTGAGCTTGCGCCTTGGGTCATGACTGAGATTGTCGCTTGACAACCAACAAGCTTTATTTTAAATTACTAACCAGTCAGTCAGTAATATTAATTTATTTGAAATCACCATGAAAAAAACAAATCTGACCTTATTTGCGACTGTCGTTGTCGCTGCACTTCTGGCGGCATGTTCCAAACCCGTGCCGCTGGAAGAGCCGATTCGTGCCGTCAAAGTCATGACGGTGGGGGTCAACACTTTCGCGTCGGGTTATGAGTTTGCAGGCGAGGTCAAAGCCAAAGTTGAGTCGCGATTGGGTTTCAGGGTGGGCGGCAAAATCATCAAGCGACAGGCTGAACTCGGCCAGCGCGTTAAAGCCGGGCAAGTGCTGGCTCAATTGGACCCGCAAGACTACAGGCTGGCCGCCGACGCTGCCAGCGCCCAATTGCGCGCAGCAGGAACAAACCGCGACTTGGCCGCTGCAGATTACAAACGCTACAAAGAGCTGAAGGAACAAAACTTCATCAGTGGTGCTGAATTGGAAAGGCGCGATGCGACTTTCAAGGCAGCGCAGGCGCAATTCGAGCAAGCGCAGTCGCAATTGGCAGTGCAGGGCAATCAGGCCAACTATGCATCTTTGGTGGCTGATGTGTCGGGCATCGTGACAGCCGTTGAAGCCGAACCCGGCCAGGTGGTGGCAGCAGGAACACCTGTGGTGCGCATTGCTGCAGATGGCGTGCGAGACGTGGTGTTTTTTGTGCCTGAAGACAAGGTGACCAGCATCAAGCCCGGGATGCTGGTGAAGGTGCGTGGCTGGGCACAAGAGGCGCAGACCGCGTCAACCGTTGCAAAAGTACGCGAGGTATCAGCCAGTGCAGACCCTGCCACACGCACCTACCAGGTCAAGCTGGCGCTCGATACAAAAACGCCACCACCGCTGGGTTCTACGGTGTATGTGCTGCCTGAAGGTTTGGGCGGTGTGCAAGGCATGCCTGTCATTAAATTGCCAACCAGCGCACTTCGACAAGAAGGCAAATCCAGCGCGGTTTGGGTGCTCGACAAAGCCAGCATGACGCTTAAATCGCAAATAGTCCAAATCGCTACTGCCGATGGCAACGAAGCCGTAATTGCTAGCGGCTTGCTGCCCGGCATGCTGGTAGTCAGCGCTGGTGTGCATGTGTTGT
>JAYVEE010000178.1:0-4189 GCA_043749005.1 Polaromonas sp.
GGCACTAAAACCAAACCAGGCGAGCTCTCAAGTGCTACAGCAATACCTATTGACTGAAACAAAGCCAAACCCAAGGTAGCGTATCGCGTGTACTGGGTAATCTTGCGCCTGCCACTTTCACCTTCCTTTTTCAGTTGTTCAAATGTCGGCAAGACATACGTGAGCAACTGCATGATGATCGAAGCAGAAATGTAAGGCATGATGCCCAACGCAAACACAGTAAAACGCGACAGCGCGCCGCCAGAAAACATATTGAACAGATTCAATATCCCGCCTGACTGACCTTTGAATAACTCTTTTAACTGACCAGGGTCAATGCCTGGCACAGGGATGTGCGCGCCAATACGGTACACCACCAATGCAAGTAACAAAAAGATCAGGCGATTGCGCAAGTCACCGAACTTGCCGGTTTTTGCAATTTGTGCCGCGTTGGTTGCCACTGATTAATCCGCTAAAAACTTTGTTAATTTATGCAGCAGCAGAAATTGAGCCGCCAGCAGCTTCAATAATCGCCTTTGCACCAGCAGTTGCGCCAATACCGTTCAACCTGACCGCTTTTGTCAGCACGCCAGACTTGATCACTTTGACGTTCTTGGCCAACTGACCAACAAGGCCAGCTGTTTTCAATGTCAACAAATCAACTTCCGGCAAACCAAGCGACTCAAGAGCTGTCAAGCTCACTTCAGCATTGAACTTAAGCAAATGCGATTTGAAACCGCGCTTAGGCAAGCGGCGATGCATCGGCATTTGACCACCCTCAAAGCCAACCTTGTGGTACCCACCGGCGCGCGACTTTTGGCCCTTGTGACCACGTCCAGCCGTTTTACCAATACCTGAACCAATACCACGACCCACACGGCGTTTGTAATGTTTGGCGCCTTCACCAGGCTTGATTCCGTTTAATTCCATTTTGAATTCCTGTTGAGCAATCACTCAATTAATTAAGCTCAGACAATCTTGACCAAGTACGCGATCTTATTAATCATGCCGCGCACAGCGGGTGTGTCTTCCAACTCGCTAACACTGTTGACACCGCGCAAACCCAAGCCACGCACGGTTGCGCGATGTGACTCCTTGGTGCCAATCGGGCTGCGGATCAGTTGGACTTTCAATTTATTTTCTGTCGTCATTTTTTATCCTCAAACGCTAAGTAAACAGCGCCTAGCCGAAAATTTCTTCGACAGATTTGCCGCGCTTTGCCGCAATGTCCGTAGCTGTTGTTGATTTATTCAGCGCGTCCAGTGTGGCACGCACCATGTTGTATGGGTTGCTCGAACCATGGCTTTTGGCCACAATATCGGTGATGCCCATGACTTCAAAAACGGCACGCATCGGGCCCCCTGCAATGATACCGGTACCCTTGGCAGCTGGCATCATCATGACGTTTGCAGCACCCCAGTGACCCGACACCTTGTGATGAATCGTGCCGTTTTTCAATGACACCTTGTTCAAATTGCGGCGCGCTTCTTCCATGGCTTTTTGCACGGCTGCTGGCACTTCTTTTGACTTGCCTTTGCCCATGCCGACACGCCCGTCACCGTCACCAACCACAGTAAGTGCGGCGAAACCAAGAATACGGCCGCCCTTCACCACTTTGGTTACGCGGTTGACCGCGATCATTTTTTCCTTCAGACCATCGTCTGGAGCGTCGTTTGCTGATTTAGCTTGAAACTTGGCCATACGTCTATTCCGATCTTCTTAAAACTGCAGGCCAGCTTCGCGGGCTGCATCAGCCAACGCTTTGACGCGGCCATGGTACGCGAAACCAGCACGATCAAACGCAACTTTCTCTACGCCGACAGCCTTAGCTTTTTCAGCGATGCGCTTGCCAATTGCTTGTGCAGCAGCGACGTTGCCGCCCTTGCCAGCCATGCCGATTTCCTTGCGGACTTCAACTTCGGCGGTGGATGCTGCAGCCAAAACCTTGGTGCCATCTCCAGAAATGACACTGGCGTAAATATGCAGATTTGTGCGGTTTACTGTCAAACGGGCAACGCCTTGTGTAGCAATGCGAATCCGGGTTTGACGTGAGCGACGCAGGCGCTGCTCTTTTTTGGTCAACATCATGCAGCTCCTTATTTCTTCTTGGTTTCTTTGATCGTGATCTTCTCATCCACATAGCGGATGCCCTTGCCCTTGTAAGGCTCAGGTGGGCGAACAGCACGAACTTCAGCAGCAATCTGGCCCACGCGCTGACGGTCAGAACCCTTGATCACAATTTCGGTGGGCGTCGGCGTGGCGACAGTGATGCCGGCTGGCATCACGAAATCAACCGGGTGCGAGTAACCTACCGTCAAGTTAAGTTTCGCGCCTTGTGCTGCAGCCTTGAAACCCACGCCGACCAGGCTGAGTTTCTTCTCAAAGCCTTTTGTCACGCCAACCACCATATTGTTCACCAGCTGGCGCATGGTGCCTGACATGGCATTGGCTTCACGCGAATCGTTCGCAGGTGCAAAGCTAAGTTTGCCAGCATCTTGTGTGATGGTGACAAGTGCGTTTTGGGCCAAAACCAGAGCACCTAAAGTGCCCTTGACATTAATCTGTTCTTGTTTGATAGCCACATCCACGCCGGCTGGTACGGACACTGGCATTTTTCCTACACGGGACATTTCAGTTACTCCTCAATGTCGCGATTAAGCTACGTAGCAAAGCACTTCACCACCGATACCGGTAGCGCGCGCTTTACGATCAGTCATTACACCTTGCGGTGTCGTAACAATTGCCACACCCAAGCCGTTCATGACCTGAGGGATGGCGCCATGGCCTTTGTAAACGCGGAGACCGGGGCGGCTGACACGCTCAATGCGCTCAATCACGGGTTTACCTGCGTAATACTTCAGGGCGATTTCCAGCTGGGATTTACCATCGTCAGTTTTGATGGAGAAATCATCAATGTAGCCCTCGTCCTTCAGAACTTGCGCGATGGCAACTTTGACTTTTGACGACGGCACCTGTACAACGGCTTTTTCGACCATCTGTGCGTTCCGGATGCGTGTCAGCATGTCGGCAATAGGATCACTCATACTCATTTTGCGGTTCTCCTATGCTTACCAGCTTGCCTTGGTGATACCAGGGATATCACCAGCAAATGCCAACTCACGAATCTTGGCGCGAGCCAAGCCAAATTGACGGAACGTACCACGCGGACGGCCCGTGATCGCGCAACGGTTGCGTTGTCGAGTGGGATTGGCATTGCGTGGCAATTTTTGTAGTTCGAGACGGGCGGCTGCTCGCTCGTCATCAGTACGCTTGAAGTCGTTAGACGTCTTTTTGAGTTCTGTATGCTTTTTGGCGAACTTGGCGACCAATTTGTCGCGTTTGATTTCGCGTTGCAGCAATGCTTGTTTTGACATGCGAAAGCCTCAGTTCTTGAACGGAAAACGGAAAGCAGTCAGAAGAGCCTTGCACTCGTCATCGGTCTTGGCCGTTGTGGTGATACTGATGTTGAGTCCGCGCAAGGCATCGACCTTGTCATACTCAATTTCAGGGAAAATAATCTGCTCTTTCACGCCGATGTTGTAATTTCCACGGCCATCGAAGGCACGACCAGAAATGCCACGGAAGTCGCGAACACGCGGCAGAGCCACGGTCACGAAACGATCGAGAAATTCGTACATCTTCACGCCGCGCAGGGTAACCATGCAACCAATCGGCAAATCTTCGCGAATCTTGAAACCAGCGATGGCCTTTTTGGCCTTGGTGACAACTGGCTTCTGGCCAGCAATTTTGGTCATGTCGCCGACGGCGCTGTCCATGACTTTCTTGTCAGCGACCGCCTCACTGACACCCATGTTGAGAGTGATTTTTGTGATGCGCGGAACTTGCATCGGCGATTTGTAACCAAATTTCTCAATCAAAGCAGGGGCAATTTTTTCACGGAATTGCGACTGCAGGCGAGCCTTGGTGGCAACTTGTTGGGTAGGTGCTGATTTAGCCATGATATTTACGCAGCCTTGATTTCGTCGCCACTGGACTTGAAGACACGCAACTTCTTGCCGTCAGCCAACAACTTGATTCCTACGCGATCCGCCTTACCAGACGCCGCATTGAAAATTGCGATGTTGGACTGGTGAATCGGCATACTTTTTTGAACGATGCCGCCGGTTGTGCCTTTGAGCGGATTAGGCTTGGTGTGTTTTTTCACCATGTTGATACCCTCAACCAACACATAAGCGTCATCAGTGCGCTG
>JAYVEE010000179.1:0-32216 GCA_043749005.1 Polaromonas sp.
TACAACAGACTCGACCAAGCGGCAATTGCCGCGGTCATGCGCTGGCGCTTTGTTCCGGGAAAACGTGGCGGCGTTCCCGAGGCCATGTCGTATATCGCCCCCGTAAAGTGTGAACTGCTCGACTGACTAGGCGCCTTTCAAATTTTGTGCTTTTTTTTGTATCCTGGAGTACTGACCTATGAATTCCCAATTCGGCCTTGCCAACGTTTGGAGCCAGGGCGACATCGTCACCAAAACCGTTGCGCTGCTGCTGCTGATCATGTCGCTTGCATCGTGGATGGTCATGGTCCTCAAAACGCTTGACCTGATCAAATACAAAAAAATTGCCAAAAGTGCTGAAGACTTCTGGCACAGCGAAGATTTCGCCGCCGGCCTTACGAAACTGGGCAGCGATCCGTCCAATCCTTTTCGCCAGCTTGCACTTGAAGGGCGCGAAGCCACCCTGCACCACCGCAACACCAAGGCGCACCTGCATGACACGCTGGACGTCAGCGACTGGGTAACGCGTACCCTGCGCAACGCGATTGACGAATTTACGTCGAAGCTGCAATCCGGGCTCGCCATCCTCGCCTCCGTGGGATCTACCGCACCCTTCGTCGGGCTGTTCGGCACGGTGTGGGGTATTTACCATGCGCTGCTGGCAATTGGCGCCGCCGGCCAGGCCACCATCGACAAGGTCGCCGGCCCTATCGGCGAATCACTCATCATGACAGCCCTGGGCCTTGCCGTGGCGATTCCTGCAGTGCTGGGCTACAACGCGCTGGTGCGCGGCAACAAGGGTGTGCTGCAAAAGCTCAACCGCTTCGCACACGACATGCACGCTTATTTTGTCACTGGGGCCCGCGTCAGTGCGACCGGCTCAGCCAATGTGCTGCCCATGAAAAAAGCCTGATTGAGCAGATTTTCAAGAAAGACTAGCCATGGCTTTTGGAACACAAGACGACACCGATGACGTGATGAACGAAATCAACATGACGCCCATGGTCGACATCATGCTAGTGCTTTTGATTATTTTCATCATCACCATTCCAGTGATGAAGCATTCAGTCAATATTGACTTGCCGCGCGCGACCAATGAAGCACAGAATATCAAACCCGAAACGCTTCGGTTGTCTGTTGATGCGCAAGGTGCGTATTATTTAAATGAGGCACTAATCGCAGATGCTGACCTGGCACCCCGGTTAAAAACAGCCGCTCTTCAAAACCCGCAACCCGAGCTACATATTCGAGGGGACAAGGCAGTGCGCTATGAACGCGTTGCGGAGGTCATGGCCGCTGCGCAATCGGCAGGTTTGCGCAAAATCGGTTTCATCACAGAGCCTAAAAATTAATTATCTGAAAAAGTGTCGTCACCAAAAAGTTTACTTGACTTTTAATTGAGAATCATTATCATTACGGCATTGATCACGTTGCAGGTAGAACACTATGACACCCACCTTATCGCTTCCCGTATCAGCTCACACAGCCAGCCTGCCAGTCCAAACATGGCCGCTGCACTCTTGCGTCAGCAGCAGTGAAATTTTGCGCGGTCAAAAGGCGGTAGAAATCAATCACAATGGATTAACCTACAAGTTGCAGGCTACCCGATTGGGCAAATTGATCCTGACGAAGTAATTTTTAATCGTGGGTGACCGGAGCTTTAACAACTTGACAGGTTGTTTTTGCCAGCCATGAATCTGCTCCAGCAGCAACCAGAACCGGTTTCGCAAAGCGGGTTGCATAGCCAGGCTTTTTTTCGATGTACTAGAGGCCAATCGCCGCAATCCCCGCCCGCGCAATTTGCGCATCTTCGTTGGACTTCACGCCGCTTACCCCGACGGCGCCGATACATTGGCCGTCTTTCATAATGGGCAAGCCGCCTTCAAGCATCCCGGCAATTGTGGGGGCGCTTAAAAAAGACATTCGCCCGCCGTTGATGACATCCTCGTATACCTTGCTTTCGCGCCGACCCAGAGCCGCGGTGTTGGCTTTGGCGGGGGCAATGTGGCTGGACACAGGTGGTGCGCCATCCAGACGCTGCAAGTGCAACAAATGGCCGCCATCGTCAACAATGGCAATTGTTACGGCCCAATTGTTTTTCAATGCCTCGGCTTCAGCGGCTGCAGCAACTGCTTTTATGTCGGCAGATTCAAGGAAGGTTTTTAGTTTCATGTTTTTCTGAAGGTAGTTAAGTTATTTCCGAAGCATAAGCATATTTTTTGTGCTTTCCGGAAAGGCGTCGATATTTTTAAGCAAAAGAACTTTTACAGAAAATAAATTGAGACATCTCGAATGCACTTGAATTAATACCGCTGCCACCTAAAATGATGTTGTCAGTATTTGCTGGCTTTCTGGAGACTACTCTCATGGCTGAAAACGTTCAATCTGCACAAACCACCGGCTACGGCTCAACAACGCCAGCCGAACGTAACAAGGTATTGCGCAACACTTACTGGTTGCTTGCACTTAGCCTGATACCCACGGTACTCGGTGCTTATATCGGCATCGCTACGGGCATTACTGTCGCGCTGACCGGATTTATGGGACTAATTGTCTTCATGGCAGGTGCATTCGGTTTCATCTACGCGATTGAAAAAACCAAAAATTCAGCCATGGGTGTGCCGGTGCTCCTGGGTTTTACCTTTTTCATGGGGCTAATGCTGTCACGCATGATTGGTATGATTTTGGGCTTTAGCAACGGTGCATCACTTGTCATGACAGCCTTTGCTGGCACAGCTGGTGTTATGGTCGTTATGGCAACTTTGGCCAGTGTCATCAAGCGTGATCTCAGCGGCATGAGCAAATGGCTGTTTGCAGGTGCACTGGTCATCATAGTGGCGGCAGTCATCAATGTGTTTGTTGGCTCGACCATGTTGATGGCCGTCATCAGCACGCTGGCCATTGCGGTATTCAGCGCATTTTTACTATACGACCTGAAGCAAGTCATAGACGGTGGCGAGACTAACTACATCAGTGCTACGCTATCTATTTACCTCGACCTGTTCAACATTTTTCAAAGCATGCTGGCACTGCTTGGCATCTTTGGCGGCGACCGCGATTGAAGTTGATTGCTACATAAAAAAGAGCCTTCGGGCTCTTTTTTTATGCCCTGTCGAAAACTGCAACACTTTCAATGTGCGCCGTATGTGGGAACATGTTCACCACACCGGCGGACGAACAGCGGTAGGCACCGCTTTGCACCAGCAGACCTGCGTCGCGCGCCAAAGTAGCTGGGTTACAACTGACATAGACAATTCGCTTGGGCATCACCCAGTCACCCAGCGCCAGACTTTGCTGGTGAATTCCATCGTCGCACGGCACGCCTGTAATGATTTGAGTGTGCAAAGCCGCCAACGATTTGAACAATTCAAACGCGCCCTCACGCGGCGGATCTACCAGCCACTTGTCTGCCGCGCCATCCTTGCTAAGTACCGCAGGTGTCATCTCAAACAGGTTACGCGCTATGAACGTTGTAGCTGCTTGCACTCGTATTTGTTGGTTTACAGCTCTATTTGATTCATAATTTAGACGCGCCCGAGCAACCAGCGCGTCGCTGCCCTCCACGCCCAGCACGTCCCGCGCACGGGTAGCTAGCGGCAGCGTAAAGTTGCCCAACCCGCAAAACCAGTCAATCACCCGCTCATGCGCTTGCACGTCCAGCAAACGCAGCGCACGCGACACCAGAACCTGATTGATATGCGGATTGACCTGAGTAAAGTCTGTGGGTTTGAAGGGCATCACCACGCCAAATTCGGGCAGTGCGTAGCTCAATGGCGGCACATCCTCATCAAGCAAGGCCACAGTTTCCAAACCGCCCGGTTGCAGCCACCATTGCAAGCCGGGATGCGTTTGCGCAAAGGCTCGCAACCGCGTCTTGTCGCTAGCGCTCAAGTCTTCCATGTGCCTGAGCACCAGTGCGGTAATGCGGTCGCCGCAGGCCAGTTCAATTTGCGGCACCGTTTCCTTTGCGTCCAGGCTGGCAATCAATGCGCGTAACGGCAGCAGCATGTTGCTGACATGTGGCGGCAATACCGGGCAGTGGTTCATGTCGGTCACAAAGCTGCTTTTGCGCTCATGAAATCCAACCAGCACTTCGCCCTTTTTGCGAACATATCGTACTGATAAGCGCGCACGGTAGCGATAGCCCCAGGCTGGGCCTTCAATGGCCCGCATCAGGTTGTCAGGTTTGACCTTGCCAATATGCATGAGGTTGTCTTCAAGCACGCGTTGCTTGACCGCAACTTGCGCGCCAATATGCAGGTGCTGCATCTTGCAGCCGCCGCACGCACCTGTATGCGTGCCAAAGTATGGGCAGCCGGGCGTGACGCGCTGAGATGATTCACGGTAAATCTGCATCACCATGGCTTTTTCAAACGACGGTTTTTTGCGATAGACGTTTGCCGTTACCACCTCATAAGGCAACGCACCTTCAATGAAAACCACTTTGCCATCGGCTCGGTGCGCTATGCCCTGAGCCTCGATGTCCAGCGACTCGACATTAAGCAGGTCGGGCGGGTACTCTCTGGCTGCAGGCATTGGTGAGTTATCAGCCACCGGTGCTTATCTGGCAGGCAAGTAGCGGGACGGATCCACCGGTTTGCCCTGACGACGAATTTCAAAATGAAGCTTGACGCGATCTGCGTCGCTGTTACCCATTTCAGCAATTTTTTGACCTTTTTTGACTGATTGGTCTTCCTTGACGAGCAGCGTCTGATTGTGCGCGTAAGCGGTTAAAAATGTATTGTTGTGTTTCAGGATAATGAGATTGCCGTAGCCGCGCAGGCCCGCCCCGGCATACACCACACGGCCGTCGCCTGAGGCAATGATCGGGTCCCCGGCTTTGCCATCAATGTCAAAACCTTTGTTTTTAACGTCGTCAAAGCCAACAATCAGTTTGCCCTGTGCTGGCCAAATCCAGGCGATGTCGTCTTCAAGAGCTACGGGTTGGGAACTGCTCGTGGCGGCTATCGGTGCCGTTGATGCGGACGCCGCGCTGGCAGGTCGAAACGGTGCGGCAGCCGTTGTAGTCACAGCCGAACCTGACGTGACGGGCCGTGTCACAACCAGCGGGTTGTCGCTCGTTGGTGGCACGATGCGCAGCACTTGACCGACTTCAATCAGGTTGGGGTTTTCCAGATTATTCCAGCGCACAATGTCGCGAAAATTTTGGCCTGTGTCGAGGCCAATACGAATCAGCGTTTCGCCAGGCTTGACGGTGTGATATCCGGGCTTGCCAGCGTTTTCAAAACCAGGAAGTTGCTTGATTCCTGCTGCATCAACCGGCGCTGGCATGCTGCCAGAAGATGGCCGTGAGGAACTGGTGCCGCGGTCTTCAACCGGTGCTTTGCTCAGTGAGCGTGAGCTGCAGCCTGCTGCAAAAATAACCGCAGTAGCGACAGCAGTAACCATCAGGGCACGCAGCAAAGTTGGGGAAATTGAACGCATTGTTTTCCTGCCTAGAGTCTTTTAAAAAGCTTTTCAGCTCGTACCTGATTTTAAAGGAACAAAGTGGACTGCCTCCAGCAATGTTTGTGTGATTCCACGGGCAGTTTTATCTACTACCACCAATGCTTGCGCGCCAGTTGCGCCCTGTACGGGCGCCACCAGCCGCCCACCAATGGCCAACTGGTCAAGCCAGGCTTCGGGCAGCGCCTCACCGCCCGCAGCCGCAACGATGGCAGCATACGGCGCGCCCCTGGCATAGCCAGCCATGCCGTCGCCGAACAACAGATGCAAATTGGCTACTTTGAAAGGGCGAAGGTTGTCGCGCGCCCTGTCGTGAAGGCCGCGCAATCGCTCGATGCTGTAAACCTCGACAGCCAGTTGAGCCAGCAGGGCCGCCTGATAGCCGCAACCCGTACCAATTTCCAGCACACGACCCAGCTTGCCGTCACAATTTTTTACTAAAAGCTCGAGCATACGAGCCACCACATTGGGCTTGCTGATGGTTTGGCCCAGCCCGATCGGCAGACTTGTGTCCTCATAGGCCTGGTTGACGAGGGCAGAATCCACAAAGCGATGCCGTTCGACCTGGCCGATTGCTGCAAGCACACGGCTGTCTTGCACACCCTGTGCAGCCAGCTTTTGCACCATGCGGGCCCGTACCGCCTGGGAGTCCAGCCCCAAACCCGTTGCACCTGCTACACCTGTTCCAGTACCAGAGTATGACTTTTGCATCTCTTTTCGACTAAGTTTTAGGTCTGGTACGCCCATTTCACGGGCGCGTTCAGATATCAATTTAGTAGCACCCGTCTGGCTGGCAGATGCCGGCATGCGCAGCGGGAAACCTGGTCTGCGGGCAGCATCAACAGGCTTCATACGCCAGCGCGCTCCAGATCTGCGATGCGCTGAGTCCAATGCGGCAATTGCGCATGTTCGGTCAAGTCCACATGCAGCGGCGTGATGCAGACATGACCCTGAAGTGCAGCGTGAAAGTCGGTGCCCTCACTGTCGTCTTTGGCAGCGCCAGCACCGCCTATCCAGTACATCGTTTCACCACGCGGGCTGGTTTGGGTAATGACCCGCTCAGCCGAATGGCGACGGCCCAGGCGCACGACCTTGCTTTCCTTCAACTCCTCATCTGGCAGATTGGGAATGTTCACGTTTAACAGCCACGGGTGACCTGGTTTGGCGATGGACGGCATCAATTGCTGCACCAGTGCCCGGGCGCGTCTGCCTGCAGCATCAATGTTGGCCCAGCCTTTTTGGGTTTGCGAAAAAGCAATCGCCGGGATGCCAAACAAGTACCCTTCCATTGCCGCGCCTACCGTACCTGAATAAATCGTGTCGTCCCCCATGTTGGCACCGTTGTTGATGCCGGACACCACCAGATCGGGTTTGTAGCCCAGCAAACCCGTGAGCGCAATGTGTACGCAATCAGCCGGGGTGCCATTGATATACCTGAAGCCATTGGCCGCTGTTTGCACATACATCGGCGTGTGCAGCGTGAGCGCATTTGACTTGGCGCTGTTGTTTTGCTCGGGTGCCACGACCTCCACATCTGCCAGGTCTTTCAGTGCTTCATACAAAGCCACGATTCCTGTTGCCTGATAACCGTCGTCATTACAAATAAGAATTTTCATGATGTCATTTTAGGTCACAGGCGTGACAAATTGGGCAGGACAGCTGATCAACCTGCTTATGATGATTCATCAAATCATCAATTGGAGAACACCATGCATGCCTGGCTTTGCGAGAACCCTATCGGCGTTGACGCCTTGAGTTGGCAAGAGCTGCCCACCCCTAGCCCCAAAGCGGGCGAGGTGCTGATTGAAATCAAAGCTGCATCGTTGAACTTTCCAGACCTGCTAATTGTGCAAAACAAATACCAGATGAAGCCACCGCTGCCCTTTGTACCTGGTTCTGAATACGCAGGCGTGGTGCAGGCAGTAGGAGTTGGCGTGACGCACCTGAAAGTGGGCCAGCACGTCGCGTGCCTGTCAGGCACCGGCGGCTTTGCCACGCACACCATAGCGCCTGCCGCATTGTGCATGCCGCTTCCAGCGGGCTTCCCGTTCGTTGATGCAGCAGCATTTATCATGATTTACGCGACATCGCACCATGCGCTGGTTGATCGAGCCCAACTCAAAGCCGGTGAAACCGTACTGGTGCTGGGTGCAGCAGGCGGCGTGGGAACAGCGGCGATTCAAATTGCCAAAGCGGTCGGTGCGCGCGTTATTGCCGCTGCATCAACCGACGAAAAATGCGCGCTGTGCAAGTCCATTGGTGCAGACGAGACTATCAACTACAGCAAGCAAGACTTGCGCGAAAGCATCAAGACGCTGACTGGCGGTAAGGGCCCCAATGTGATTTATGACCCGGTTGGCGGCGATTACACAGAGCCCGCCTTCCGCTCCATTGCTTGGCGTGGCCGCCACCTGGTGGTTGGATTCGCGTCGGGCCCTACACCGTCATTGCCACTGAATTTGCCCCTGCTTAAAGGCGCATCCATCGTGGGTGTGTTTTGGGGCGGGTTTGCCAAGGCAGAACCCAAAGCCAACGCCGCCATGATGGAAGAGCTGGCCAACTGGTATGCACAAGGCAAGATCAAACCTGTGATTGATAGCACAATGCCCATGAGCGAGCTGAAGTCTGCATTTGCCCATATGGGTTCACGCGGTGTGAAGGGCAAGTTGGTGATGGTGAATTAGAACGGGCTAGGCAACACGATGTGTAGTTTATTGACAAGTATTGAATATGCCAAAATCATAACAAATACGGGTTCAACCAGCTACTATAATCATAGCGATTAAGGTTTTAAAGCAGTCGCCTGCAACAACCGCAAACGTGCATAGGCCAGCTCCCTGGCCACCGGGTTAGGCCCCACGTGCACACCCTGCCCCGGATTAACTCCGTTCGGCACGTCCATCCGCAGCCTCAGTTGCTCTGCCGGATTGTCGAAGTCGTGGTAACTGTCGGCAAACACATTGACTTCTGCGCCGACATCCTTGCCCAGTACGACGCATGGCCAGGGTGGTGTCCAGTCGTCTTTGTCGCCCAGCATCAGCACCAGCGGTGCGCTGGGTTTGTAGCCTGACTTGATGGCTGCGGCGCAGCCTGGATAAAAAGCCACGGCTAAAGTGGGCTTGACATCCTGGCTGCGCACATCTGAGCGCGTGCTATCGGTGGCAGACAGTACAGCGCTGCCGCCATGCGACCAGCACAGCAACGCAATGCGGTTGGGTTGCGCCCATGGCTGGACAGCGACCCATGCAAGCGTGCCCAATACGTCTGCGCGGCGTTCGATTTGGTCGATCTTGCGGCTGCCAGTTTTTTGTGTACACAGTTCAGTTTCACCACGTGGGGTAAGGCTGTCAGGGAAAACCGCGTTGTAACCTTCAGCCACCAACAAGTCAGCCATGGACTGGTGGCGTGCATTGAGCTGGCCTTTACGCGATCCCGTTGTGGCGTACAGCCCACCGCAGCCGTGCAGTGCAATGACTGTGCCCCGACTGGTTGGGCCACTATTGGCAACTGCAGGATGAAAAACTAGCGCCTTGATTTGCGTGCCGTCCAGACTGACAAAACTGGCAGTCTGTGCCGCCCCGGGCACACAACACACCAAAACAAACGCATAAAAAGCGCTTTTCGGCAGTTTACTATGCATTTTTAAAGGTACTTTTAGCTTGAAACCTAATAAATACAAGCGCAAGCAGCTCCTGAATTTATAGCAATTTCAAATCCGCTCGGTTACCCATGCGTGCACTGACTTCAGTGCATCCGGCAGTTTTGAAGTGTCTGTACCACCTGCCATGGCCATGTCGGCTTTGCCGCCGCCCTTACCCCCGACCTGTTGCGCGACAAAATTTACCAGGTCACCAGCTTTGATTTTGCCCACGCTGTCAGCAGTAACGCCCGCAGCGATTTGCACCTTGTCGCCATCAACGGCGGCCAGCACGATGACAGCGGTTTTGAGTTTGTCCTTGAGCTTGTCCATGGTACCCTTTAGCGTTTTGGCGTCAGCTCCCTCAAGCCGCGCCGCCAGCACCTTGATGCCTTTGACATCAACTGCCTGCAACATCAGCTCATCACCTTGCGAGGAGGCGAGTTTGCCTTTGAGTGCGGCGACCTCTTTTTCTAGCGCTTTAACATGGTCCAGCACCTGGTTGACACGGTTTTGCAGCTCCGCCGGGTTCGCTTTGAGGGAGCCTGCAGCCGCCTCCACCGCTGATTCAAGCGACTGCACGTACGCCAGTGCATTGCCGCCTGTGACGGCTTCCACACGCCGCACACCCGCAGCCACACCGCTTTCACTGACGATTTTGAACAGGCCAATGTCACCCGTGCGCTGCACGTGCGTGCCGCCGCAAAGTTCCTTGCTTGAACCGATGGACAGTACTCGTACCTTGTCGCCGTACTTTTCACCAAACAGCATCATGGCGCCAGTTTTTTGAGCCGATTCCATGTCCATCTCGCTCGCGTCTGTGGCCTCGTTGGCCAGAATTTCAGTATTAACCAGCGCCTCAATTTCGCGGATTTGCACATCCGTTACCGGGGAGTTGTGGGTAAAGTCAAACCGAGTTTTATCGGCATCGACCAGACTGCCCTTTTGCTGTACGTGCAGGCCCAGAACTTCACGCAGGGCTTTGTGCATCAAGTGAGTGGCACTGTGGTTGCGAATCGTGGCGGCGCGAATGGTGGTGCTTACTTGGGCGGTGACTGCATCGCCAACTTTCAACGTACCGTTGCTGACGCTGCCGTGGTGACCAAAGACATCCGCCTTGATTTTTTGCGTGTCATCGACTGCAAATGTTGCGGTGTTTGACGAGATAGAACCCTGATCCCCGACCTGCCCACCACTTTCAGCATAAAACGGTGAAGTGTTTAGCACCACAATGCCGCTTTGTCCGGCATTCAAAGAAAATACGGCTGCGCCATCCAGATACAAAGCAGCCACTTTTGCCGACTCTTCAAGCAGCGTGTAGCCGGTAAAGGCATGACCAGCACCGGAGTAGTCAAGCGCCTTGTCCATTTTGAATTTACCTGCGGCTCTAGCTTGGGCTTTTTGCTTGTCCATGGCCAGATGAAAACCAGGTTCATCCACACTTAAACCGCGCTCGCGGCACACGTCAGCTGACAAATCGAGTGGGAAGCCATAAGTGTCATGTAGTTTGAAGGCTACATCGCCGGGCAACACTCTAGTGTCTGCTAAAGCCGTATCCAGAATCGTCATGCCGATTTCAAGCGTCTCAAAAAACCGCTCCTCTTCCACCCGCAGCACATCCATCACGCGTGCACCATCGGCTTTGAGGCGCGGATAGGCATCGCCCATCATGCGCACCAGATCTGGCACCAGCTTGTGGAAAAACGGCGTCTTTTTGCCCAGCTTGTAGCCGTGGCGAATCGCGCGGCGAATGATGCGGCGCTGCACATAGCCACGTCCTTCGTTCGACGGGTTGACGCCGTCGCTGACCAAAAACGCGGTAGCGCGAATGTGATCAGCAATGACGCGCAAGCTTTTGTTGTTCAGGTCGGCCTCGCCCGTCTCTCGCGATGCAGCTTTGATCAACGTGTCAAAAATATCAATCTCGTAATTGCTGTGAACATGCTGCAAGATGGCGGCCAGGCGCTCCAGGCCCATGCCGGTATCCACACACGGCGCAGGCAACTTGACCAGCGAGCCATCGGCCTGCATGTCGAACTGCATGAACACGTGATTCCAGATTTCAATAAAACGGTCGCCGTCTTCTCCGGGGCTGCCCGGCGGTCCGCCAGCGATGTGATCGCCGTGGTCGTAAAAGATTTCACTGCACGGGCCGCATGGCCCGGTGTCTGCCATCATCCAGAAGTTGTCAGACGCATATTTTTTACCCTTGTTGTCGCCAATGCGCACGATACGGTCAGCAGGCAAGCCAATCTCGTTGTGCCAGATGTCGTAGGCCTCCTGGTCATCAATGTAAACCGTGGCTAGCAGCTTTTCAGGCGGCAGCTTGTAGACTTTGGTGAGCAGTTCCCATCCCCATAACAATGATTCGCGCTTGAAGTAATCGCCAAAGCTCCAATTACCCAGCATTTCAAAAAACGTGTGATGGCGAGCGGTGTAGCCGACATTTTCCAGATCATTGTGTTTGCCGCCTGCGCGCAAGCAGGCTTGCACGCTGGCCGCACGCACGTAGCTGCGTTTGTCGGTGCCCAGAAACACGTCCTTGAACTGCACCATGCCAGAGTTGGTAAACATCAGCGTCGGATCGTTGCCCGGCACAAGGGACGAGGACGGTACGACGGCGTGGCCCTTACCCGCGTAAAAGTCCAGAAAGGATTTACGAATGTCGGCGACAGAAATAGCGGGAGCGGTTTCAGGAGAAGTAGGGGTGAGAGTGCTCATTGTTTGCCAGTGTGGATGCAAGTTGCCTTCCCGGTAAAGCGCAGGAAAGCCGGTAATGCTTGACTTGTCAAAACCTTTGATTATAAGTTTGACGCATCGAGCAGCGGACAGCGTAAAACCTGCTTTCAGGCTATGCTTTGATGACATAGAAATGCCAGCCCGGCACCATGTAAATGAAAGACGTCACCATGGACATGAAAACCGCCCCGCTCTCCTTGCTCAACGACCCAAGCCTACTTAAAACCGACGCATTAATCAACGGCCAATGGATTGCGGGAAGCGCCCGCTTCGACGTGAACGACCCATCGACCGGACAAAAGCTTGCCGACGTCGCCAACCTCGGTCCGCAGGATGCAGAAGCCGCCATAGCCGCTGCCAATGCTGCCTGGCCTGCCTGGCGCAAAAAAACCGGCAAAGAGCGCCACGCTATTTTGATGAAGTGGTTTAACCTTCTAATTGCCAATGCCGACGACCTTGGCCGCATCTTGACAGCTGAGCAAGGCAAACCTTTTGCCGAGGCCAAAGGCGAGATTGCTTACGGTGCCAGCTTTGTCGAGTGGTTTGCTGAAGAAGCCAAGCGCGTCAATGGTGAAACATTGCCACAGTTTGACAACAACCGCCGCCTGATGGTGATTAAGGAATCAATTGGCGTGTGCGCAGCCATCACGCCATGGAACTTTCCGTTGGCCATGATTACCCGCAAGGTTGCACCCGCTTTGGCCGCTGGATGCCCAGTGGTTATCAAGCCAGCAGAACTAACACCATTAACGGCTCTGGCGGCCGCCGAGTTGGCGGTTCGCGCAGGCATTCCTGCAGGGGTACTGAACGTTGTGACCAGCACCCACAGCTCTGACATTGGCAAGGTGCTGTGCGCCAGTCCCATCGTTCGGCATTTGAGCTTTACCGGCTCAACCGCTGTCGGCCGCATTTTGATGGCGCAATGCGCACCAACCGTCAAAAAACTGGCGCTTGAATTGGGCGGCAACGCACCGTTTATCGTGTTTGACGATGCCGATATCGATTCGGCTGTTGATGGCGCAATGGCCAGCAAATACCGCAACGCGGGCCAAACCTGCGTGTGCGCCAACCGCATTTATGTGCAAGATGGTGTGTATGACCAGTTTGTTGAAAAATTTACCGCTAAAGTAAAAACCCTGAAAGTTGGCAACGGTTTTGCAGAGGGCATCACTACAGGCCCATTGATTGAAGACAAAGCGGTCGCAAAAGTAGCCCAGCATGTGGCTGATGCGCTGGCCAAGGGCGGCAAGCTGCTAGCAGGTGGCAGCAAACTGAACGGACAGTTTTTTGAACCTACATTGATTGGCGATGCCACAGCCAACATGCTGTGCGCAAAAGAAGAGACCTTCGGGCCGTTTGCGCCAGTTTTCAGGTTCAAAGCCGAGCAAGAAGCCATTGACGCCGCCAACAACACCGAGTTTGGCTTGGCGAGTTACTTTTACAGTCGTGATGTAGGCCGCATTTTTCGCGTGGCTGAGGCTCTTGAATACGGCATGGTGGGCATCAACGTCGGCGTGCTGGCGACAGAACATGTGCCATTCGGCGGGATCAAGCAGTCAGGACTTGGCCGCGAAGGTTCAAGTCACGGCATGGACGAATACATTGAAATGAAATTTTTATGTTTGGGCGATATCCAGAAATGATGCGGCGTTACAACCGGTATGTTGCTCAAACTTAAATTCTTAAAACTAATGGTAAACCCTTGAATCCAGTTATGACTGGCGATTCGTATTGATACTACGTAGTCGCAACTTCCGGGCTGCTGTCTGTATTTGACAGACTCATCATCAGGAAGAATCAACAGGAGTTCACCATGAAAAAACTAGTCCTTTCCACTTTATGTGCAGCCGCCTTGCTTAGCGCTTGTGGAGGCATGTCAACTACGCCACAGATGTCTGAGCCCAAAACAGTCATGGTGGGCGGCGCTGCAATGTTCGCCGACAAAGATATTATTGATAACGCTGTCAACTCTAAAGATCACACCACACTGGTTGCTGCGGTCAAAGCTGCCGGTTTGGTTGACACCCTCAAGTCGCCTGGGCCTTTCACAGTGTTTGCACCGGTGAATTCAGCCTTTGCCGCTTTGCCAGCAGGAACGGTTGACACCTTGCTCAAGCCTGAGAATAAAGCCACGCTGACCAAAGTCCTGACATATCACGTGGTGCCCGGCCGCCTGAGCGCTTCTGACCTTGTCCGTCAAATTGGTGCAGGTGGCGGTCGCGCCATGCTTAAAACTGCCTCGGGTGGTACGCTAATAGCCAGCATGAGTGGTTCAAACGTCATGATCACCGACGATGGCGGTGGCTCGGCGAAAGTGACTATTGCCGACGTTAACCAGTCAAACGGCGTGATTCACGTTATTGACAAAGTGCTGCTGCCAAAGTAAGCGATATTCCGCTCGCCAACGCTTGAAGTTGTTGGCGGCAAACATCGAAGGCCACGTGCAACCCTGTTGTGTTTTGCGTGGCTTTTTTGTTTGCCTGTACGTCTAGGCATATCGTTGCCAATGTTTAGGCAATGACAAACGGCATGCTCTTTATAATATAGAGAGAGCGGGTGTAGTTCAATGGCAGAACGGCAGCTTCCCAAGCTTCATACGAGGGTTCGATTCCCTTCACCCGCTCCAGACTATCTGCACCTGCCATGTCACCCCTGCCAGTCCGGATTGCTGGCGAAGCGCTCCTGCAAAAAATTCAGAAACAAGCGCACCCGGCCTGGCACATTTCGCCTGCTGGGATACATCGCATAAATATCAAGCCGGACCGGCTGGTAGGCGGGAAGCACTATTCTTAGCCGGTTTTGTTCAATGTCTTGTGCCACCATGTATTTCGGATGCATAGAAATTCCGTGTCCTAAAAGTGCAGCGTGTCGCAATGGCTCGCCAAAGTTCGCGCGCATGGAACCAGACACACGTACTGAAAGCTTTATCTTTGTGTCACTTTTCAAAACCTGATTCGACCCAGTGAAAATCCAGAAATTGGTCGGTGCCTTCAGGGCGTGCACCAGGCAGTCGTGGTGAACCAGGTCCTCTGGCGTTTGCGGCTTGCCGTGCGTCGCTAAATAAGACGGCGCAGCCACCAGCAGTTGCGGAACACTGCCAAGCTTTAACGCCACCAGACTGGTGTCTTTCAATGACGGTGCAATGCGCAATGACAAATCAAGCCCCTCCCCGGCGATGTCCGCCCTGCCATCGTCCAGATGCAAAGTAAATTGAATGTCTGGCTGGGCTTGTGAAAATGCAGTGACCAGTGGCACCAGATGTACCGCACCGAACGAGGGTGGCGTACCCACACGAAGAATACCCCTGGAGTCTGTCACCGCGCCACGAACAGCCGCCTGAACCGCATCGAAGTCGTCCAGCAAATTCTGGCTGCTATCCAGCAAAGACAGCCCTGCTTCAGTCAGGCTGACGCTTTTGGTGGTTCGGCTTAAAAGCTGCGCACCGAGCAAAGCTTCAAGCCATTTCACGTGCTTGGTCACGTTACCTTTGGCCATGCCAAGTCTGGACGCAGCCGCAGTAAAGCTGCGCCCGCGGGCGACTTCTGCAAATATTTCGATGGCTTTTAGTCTGTCCATTCAGTTTTAGGTAGGGCCCTATTGTTTCCAAAACGAGAACAATATATTCCAGTTTCGAATCTATGCCTAAAGCATGCGAATATTTAAAATTTGAAAACCAAGCATAGCAACGGAAGTAAATACCATGCAATTTATTAAAGGCGACCAATCTCTGGGGGCTCGCGTCGAGGACCTTGACCTGTCAAAACCCTTGAGCGACGACGAGTTCAATCAACTTGAACAGGCACTTGGGCGCTATGGCGTGCTGAGCTACCCGAAGCAAAATTTGACATCTGTACAGCTAAAAGACTTTGCCGCACGATTTGGCAGGCTGGAAATCAATGTCGCCAATTTGTACCAGGAGCCTGGCTTGCCTGAGGTCATGATTTTGTCCAACAAGGTGGAAAACGGCAAGCCGATGGGTTTGAGTGATGCAGGGCAGGACTGGCACACCGACATGTCGTACAGCAAAATAATTGCCTTTACCAATGTGCTGTACGGCATTGAGATTCCGCACCGTGATGGCGAGCCGCTGGGCAACACCGAGTTTTGCAACATGCACGCGGCTTACTCTGACTTGCCCGATGACCTAAAAACCCGATTGGACGGCATGACTGTCACGCATGATTTCGCCAAATTCTGGGACAAAATGCGGCTGCAAAAAGGTAGCACACGCCCACCCCTGAGCGACGCGCAACGTCAAGCCAAACCGCCGGTATCACACCCGATTTTTTTGACTCATCCAATCACTGGCAACAAGGTGCTTTACGCCAATCCGGGGTATTCGATGCGCATCAATGAATTGCCAGAAGATGAAAGCAATCAAATTCTGGCATTTCTTGCCGAGCACCAATTGCAAACCAAATACCAATACCGACACCGCTGGGCTGTGGGTGATGTGCTGATGTGGGACAACATGGGGACATTGCACAACGCTGTAGCTGATTACAAGGCTAGTGAACACCGCTACATCAAACGTTGCCAGGTCATGGCCAATCGTTATTTTGAAGAAACCGCCGCGTGAAAATTATTACCTATCGCAAAGATGGCGGCCCCGTATCTACCGGTCTGGTGATCGGCGAGCAGGTATGGGACATCACGGACTGGATTGCAGCTTTTCCTTTATCTGATGAAGCAGAGCAACATCATGTGTCAGCAGGCACACTACCACCTGTTGGCGGCATCATGCGGTTGCTGCAAGCAGGTACCCGTGCTCTTGCCATGCTGGCAATACATATGCAGAAAGCGCAGACACAATCGCAATTGCCATCAAGCGTCTGCCTGCTGAAAAACGTAAAGCTCTATGCACCTGTACCCAGACCTGGGAAAATAATCGGCGTGGGCCGCAACTACGCCGACCACGCCAAAGAAACCGGCGTAGCGCCCTTTGAGTCACCACGTATTATTTTCAAAATGCCATCTTCTGTGGCAGCTCCGGGCGCTGCAATTGCGCGCCCAGCATCAGTGGTCAAAATGGATTTTGAGGCCGAGCTGGGAGTCGTTATCGGTGGCTATGGTAAGAACGTTGCCCAGGCGCAGGCTTTGGCGCTTGTAGCGGGCTACACCGTCCTGAATGATCTGAGCGCGCGTGAATTTCAATTTGACATCAGCCCCGCGCAAACCACCTTCGCAAAGAGCATGGACGGCTTTGCGCCCATGGGCCCCTGGCTGGTCACGGCAGACGAAATTGAAGACCCCCAAACTCTGGATGTCTCGTGTTGGTTAAACGGTGCGCAAATGCAGCATGCGCAAACCGCCGACATGCTGTTTCCGGTGGCAACGCTGATTGCTTACCTGTCGCGCTTCATGACATTGGAGCCCGGCGATGTGATTGCCACTGGCACGCCTGCCGGCATTGGTGCTTTCAGAACACCCCCGGTGTACCTGCAGCCGGGTGACCACTTGCGCTTTGAAGTCTCAAGGATCGGCAGCATGGAGCACCGGATTTCCTGAATTTACTAACCAAAGTCTGCGAACGTCAACAGTCAACGTTATCCAACCGAAGAGACAACCATGAAAAAACTAATGATTTGCCTTGCAACACTTGCCACATTGGCGGTTGTTGGCAACGGGCCCGCTTTTGCGGCTGATCCCTACCCCAACAAGCCAATACGCCTGCTGGTTGGCTTCGCGGCGGGCGGCCCAACCGATGTAATTGCACGCATACTCGCCAGAGACATGTCGGTAACGCTGGGGCAAAGCATCATTGTTGACAACAAGGCAGGAGCAAGCTCGATGATTGCCACGCGCGAGGCTAAAAACGCCACCCCTGATGGCTACACCTTGCTGTTTTCATCGCTGGGTTTGAATGTCAACCCCATCCTTATTGGTGACCAGGCAGGCTTCAACCCCAAAACCGATTTCACCCCTATTTCAAACGCTGCCACGTTGCCCCTGGTTGCTGTGACGGCCTTTGATGCAAGTGCCAGAACCATGCCTGATTTGCTGAAAAAGGCACGCACCAAACCGGAAGCTGTGAGTTTTGGCTCATCAGGCAGTGGTGGCTCGGGGCATTTGGCGGGTGAATTGCTGGCCACGCTGGCCAAGGCAAAAATGTTGCATGTACCGTTCAAAGGTAACGGCCCGGCACTTCTGGAGGTCATGGCGGGACGGGTCGATTACATGTTTTACCCGGCGATTGGTATTGCCGAAAATATCGCTTCCAAGCGTTTGTCAATTCTGGCGGTTGGCACTTCCAGGCGACTGCCGCAATTTCCTGACACCCCCACCATGTCTGAAGTTGGCTTTCCGGGATTTGAAGAAACAGCGCCCTGGGTTGGATTGCTTGGCCCGGCAAAATTGCCTGCAAGCATGGTTGCAACATTAAATGATGCCGTGGTCAAGGCGCTGGCCAAACCGGATGTCAGGGCGCAGCTGGAAAAGCTGGGCGCTGTGATTGTTGGTGATTCACCAGCAGCCTTTACCGCCTACCTCAAACGCGACTATGACCGCTGGGAAAACGTCATCAAAACAGCCGCCGTTAAAGCTGATCTGAACTGAACCACCAAAGCCTTACAACCCAGGCGATTTATTGATGAGCATTATTTCCAGGGCGTATTCCATTGAGGATTTACGCCAGTCGGCCAGACGCCGCCTGCCCAGAGCTGTCTTTGACTTTTTCGACGGGGGCGCTGAAGATGAGTTAACGCTGCAAGACAACACCGCAGCCTATCAGCGCATGCGTTTAATGCCGCGCGTGTTGACAGACGTTTCCAGCGTAGACACCAGCACCGTCATTTTGGGTCAGCGTGTTGCATTGCCTATGGCTATTGCGCCTACCGGGGCAGTTGGCTTTGGCTGGCGTGGCGGTGACATTGCTATTGCGAGTGCGGCAGCAGCAGCAGGCATACCCTACACCTTGTCCAGTACAGCCACAGCATCGATTGAACAAATTGCCAACGCAGCGCCAGGCAGGCTATGGTTTCAGGCCTACATCCTGAGCAACAAACCTTTTCTTGAGGCGTTGATTCAGCGTGCCCTGGCGGCTGACTATGAGGCGCTGGTGATCACGGTTGACCTGCCTGTTGGCGGCAAGCGGGAGCGCGATTTTCGCAATGATTTTTCTGTACCTTTCAAGTTCACACCGAAAAACATTATTGACTTCATGCAGCACCCCCGATGGCTTTCCAGCATCATTGCCCATGGTATGCCGGTGATGGAAAACCTCATTGGACTGGATGCGCAGGCTACCAGTTCAACAGCCATCGCATCGTCCGTAGGACGCAATTACGATCCGGCTTTCACCTGGGATGGCTTGCAGAAAATCCGCGACAACTGGCCACGAAAATTGATTGTTAAAGGCGTACTGTCTCCAAGCGATGGCCTGCGTGTTGCCAACATGGGATGCGACGCTGTGGTTGTGTCCAATCATGGCGGTCGCCAGCTCGATGGTGCGGTGACCACATTCGACGCTCTGCCGGGCGTGGTGCAGGCCGTGAATGGTCGGATTCCTGTGCTGCTGGACGGCGGTATTCGCCGTGGCAGCGACGTGGTGAAAGCACTGGCGTGTGGCGCACAAGGGGTAATGCTGGGGCGCGCCACACTCTATGGTGCGTCCGCAGCGGGCGAGCCGGGTGCTTGCCGTGCGATTGCAATTTTAAAAGATGAGCTGGTGCGCACGATGCAGCTGTGCGGTGCGCGTACCACGCACGAAATTGATGCTTCTTTCCTGTTTGCCGCGAGACAGTGAATCGTTAGGCCAATGCTTTTGACGTTACCGCATTCAGTCAGTCAAATAGTCAGTGACTGCTGGAGCGCGCTAGCGGCGCCCATCAACCTACATCATGCCTATGAGCGTATCGATACGGATTGCTGCGAAGCATGCAGCGCGGCACCCAGCCAAACCCGTCGAACGCAAAGTGCGGCTGGCCTTTTTAATGTCAACGCAGGATGATCAGTGCGATACCCACCAAAGTGAGCACAGCCCCCAATAGCGCAGTCAGCCGCAATGCCTCCTGGTCTTTAAAAAGGTACAGGCTCAACGGAATGACCAGTAGCGGGGTGCATAACGTGACCAGCGCAGCAACAGACAGCGGTATGTAACGCATGGACGCGATGGTACAAATTTGGCCTGAAATATTAGCGACACCGACCACCGCAAATAAACCCATTCCCTGACGATTTGCAGTTTTAAAGTTGCTCAACAGTTCTGATTTTTTAGGTGTTAACAGTACATGAAGGGCCAATCCTGCAATTGCGCCAATCAAAGCGCCGGCAATCGGCTCCGGCCAGGTCCGCACCGCTGCGCCGCGCAACACATTACCAACAGCATAAGCCAGCGAGCTGATAAGCCCCAACACAAATACAGATGCCAGAATGCGGTTGAGAAAACCATTTTCAAGCGTACCAATAGCCAATTTTTGCCTTGGAAAAAATCCAGGCTTGAACGCAACAAGTGCCAAGCCTGCCAAGGCCAGTGCCATACCAACAATAGCCGGGCGCGTCAGCTTCTCGTCCAATATCAGCCATGTCAAAAGGGCGACAAACAGGGGGCTGCTGATTTGAAAAATACTGGCCCTGGCTGGCCCAAAACGAGCCACGGATTCATAAAAAAACCAACGCCCCAAATAGGTGGCGAATACGCCGGCCGCAGCAAACAGCAGCAGGGCTTGGCCGCTCCAGTTCAAGCCCTTACCGCGTAACAGAATCTGCACCACCAATGCCGCCGCAGCAAATACCACATTTACCGCCGTAGCGATCAAAAATCCAGTGCTTAGCCCAATGCGGTTGGAAGCCGCTTTGGTGACCAGAATCGCGACCGTGAAAAGTATCAGTGCCAGACCTGACAACAGGTAACCGGGCATGGCTTGCAGCATCAAATTACAAACGCTTCAAGCGATTCGGGTGCAAAAAGTTCTTCAGGCGTGAGCTGACGTTTGGACAGGCCTTGCTCAAAGTGGTAGCGTAAAAAGGTTTTGAGCGTGGTTATGTTTTTCTCAAAACCGTAGGGCCAATAGTCAGCACCCATTTCTGCTTTAACCTGTTCAACATGCGAGGTTAGCCACGGCAACATGGTTTTAAGCGCTGCAGTTTCATACAGGTCGTCGTAAGCGCGTCGCTGCGACTCTTCAAGCGCTTTCATCATCGAGCGCGCTACCCATCGGTTGGCCTCGTACACATCACGGCGAATCGCCACCGTGTGCATGATGGGAAACATGCTGGTTTCTTTAAAGTAGTTGCGCTCGACCTGCTCGTAGTCTTCAAACAGGCGTTTGACCTTGCCACCACCATTTAAAAAGCTCGACGGCATGCGCGCGGTGTACAGCGCGTCTATCTCGCCATCAAGCAGCATTTGCGCCAGCGTTTGCGTCGGGCCAATACTCGCAACCTTGATGTTGGGTGGCAAATCAAGCCTGAGCTTTTCAGACCGGCCGGGCGCTTCTTCACCCCCGGTGAAGTAAGTCACGCTGTCAACCGGCACGCCGTAATGATCTTGCAAAATACCGCGAATCCAGACTGGCGCAGTCATCTGGTATTCGGGGTTGCCGACGCGCTTGCCGATCAAATCCCTGGCTTCGCGTATACCCGATTTGGCGTTGACGTAAATGCACGAATGGCGAAAAAACCGCGATGGGAAAACCGGAATTGCCACAAATGGGCGCGGCTGCCTGAACAGTGACACGCTGTAAGACGACAGCGACATTTCAGCCACCTCAAACTCCTGATGCCGCAGCATGCGGAAAAACGTTTCTTCCACGGGCATGTTCAGGTAGTTCAGATCAATGCCATCAGGCTGCACGCTGCCATCCATCAGGGCACGGGTGCGGTCGTAATTCCAGCAGCCAAAGGTGAGTTTGAGTTTGGACATATACCGTTTTATTCTGACTTGATTCCGGCCGCACCGATGGTTTTGGCCAGGCGTTCGTTCTCACCCAAAATCGCGCGGTTGTAGTCAGCCGGGCCACTGCCAATCGCGTCTATCCCAGCATTGCTGAGAAGAGTAATGACTTCTGGTGCTTTGGCAATCGCGGCTATCTCGGCACTGATGCGTTCTATCGCGCTTGGCGGCGTACCAGTAGCTGCCAGTACGCCAACGATGGGCGCAAAGTCAAAACCCGGAATCAATTCGGCAATTGATGGTACGCCTGGTGCTTGTGCCGAGCGCTGGGCTGCATTGGTGGCCAGCAGTTTGACCTGACCGCCTTTGACAAAACCACTGAGCGACGGCAACGCTGAAAACAGCACCTCAACCTGCCCGCCAATCAGCGCAGGCACCGACTGGCCTGAGCCTTTGAATGGCACATGCGTCAAGTCCAGACCGAGTGCGGTTTTCATGGCCTCCATGGTCAGGTGGTGGGTACTGCCAACACCGGATGAGCCGTAGTTCAACATGCCGGGTTTGGACTTGACCAAAGCAACGAATTCTTGCAACGTGTTGGCGGGCACTTTTGGGTGAACAGCCAGGTACAGCGGCGCACGCGCGGCCAGCGCGACAGGCATGAAGTCGCGTTTGTAGTCATAACCGAGATTTTTATAAATTTTCGGGTTGATGGAAAACATCGAGCCATCAGTCACCAAAAACGTGTAGCCGTCTTTGGGTGACGACGTCAGCACCTGCGCGGCCACGACCCCGTTGGCTCCGGGCTTGTTGTCAACCATCACCGCCTGGCCTAACCTGTCGGTCAGGCGCTGGGCAAAAATACGCGCTACCGTGTCTGGCAAGCCGCCCGCTGAGTACGGCACAACAAACTTGATGGGCTTGTTGGGATAAACAGCTTGCGCGCTGACCAGCAAAGGCAGCAAGCCCAGGCTGAGTGCCGCACTAGCCCCAACCATCGTGCGGCGAGTAAAAGAATATTTTGAGTTCATGTTTTTGTCTCCGTGGGGTGTTTTAAGTCCAAAAAAGCGTTTTTTGATATCAAATTGGCGTCTAGTCCAATAAATATGGGTATAAACAGCTCCTAAAATAATAGTAATTTATATGCGTGTCATGTTGAATAAGACGCCTCAAGCGCTGGCTGGCTCGTGTCCCAGACGTAGGCCGCCTCATGTGCGCGCCAGTCGGTGGTTTTGGGCACGATGGCCTGGTAGGCGCAAATTGACTTGGGAATTCGCGCATCGCCAGCACCAATCGCAGGCTCGCCTCTGGCAAAAGCCTGAACTGCTTGCAGCATCTGTTTTCTGAATTCCACAATCGCCAGGTCACTCGCGCCCAGCCTCTCGTGGGTACGGTCTGCAATCGGACCCATCGTCAGCCACATGGCAATGTCCTGATTCGGGAAACCCGTGATGCCGGTGTAATTGCCTGCCTTCATGGCTGTGCGGTCTTGCCAGAACATATTGTCCCGATTGCGCATCGGCCTGTAACTGACATCCAGATCCGGACCGATTTGCTGACCCAAAAATTTGCGCCATGTCGCGGTGTCAGGCGTTTGCGCTGCATGTCCCCAGGCCATGAAATAAAACGCGGTGTTCGTGTCATCCATCGGCACATTGATATTGGCCACGTTGTACAGGTTGTTGGGCGGTATCAAGGCTGTGGCGGGCGCTACAAATACGGTGGAGCGTATGTAGTCATTAGCAGCGGCATTGGTAATGGGGCGGCGGATGGCCGCGTACCTGAAGCCGTAACTGCCGCGCTCAATTTGCAGGCGCGGCGCTTTGTCGGTTGACGGGCGCAGCCACATACTGTCCGTGGCTTGAGCGCCGTCTACCCGGGCGGGCACCATATCTGATGAATGCAGGCTGGAGCTGTGAGCGGAGTCAATCGCGCCCTCCAGTATTTGCGCCCAGTTACACGGGATGATGACCTTGGCTATCGTGACTTGGGTATCCGCAGTCGGTGCCCAGGCGGGTGGTTCAAACTCCGGTTGCGTTTCAGGCGGGCCCATATAGGCCCAGACAAAACCGCCCCACTCTTTGACCGGGTAGGCCAGGTGTTTGATGGGTGCAGCACCGGGCGCTGCGGGCTCAGACACCCGTTCCACCACATTGCCATCCACATCCATCTTCCAGCCGTGATACAGGCAGCGCAGTCCGCAGTTTTCATTGCGGCCAAACACCAGCGACACGCGGCGGTGCGGGCAGTATTCGTCCATGACGCCGACGCGGCCGTTTGTGTCGCGAAACACCACCAGGTCTTCGCCAAAAATTTGCGCTTTGACAGGCGTACCGTCAGGCTCGCTTACCTCTTCCATCAAACACACAGGTGTCCAGTGGCGGCGCATCAACTGACCCATGGGCGCTTTGCCTTCTACGCGGCAAAGCAAATTGTTTTCTTCATGGGTCAGCATGTGTGGGTTCTTTCAGACTTGCAAATTCAAATAAACACGACTATTCTTAGCCGACTAAGATTATTACCAGTCTCAGTATTTGTCAAGCCCTTTCAAGAAAGTCATAGATGATCGTTAATCCGAAGGACGAGTTTGTATTTGTTGCAGGCGACAGCGGCATCACAGAGATTCTTGCGATGATGCGCGACTTAAAGTCGCAAGGCCACCAGCACTTCAAGCTGATTTACTGTACGTGTGATGCAGCCAGTACAGCATTTTTTGATGAGCTGACTGACCCTGAATTTGCGCCCCATGTGACGCTGCATCACGACCAGGGCGACAGTAACAATGCCTTTGATTTCTGGCCGTTGTTTGAAACCCCGACCAAAGCCCAGGTGTATTGCCACGGTCCGCAAGAGTTGATGGATGCGGTGGCGGACATGACAGGTCACTGGCCATCGGGCGCTATTCATTTTGACAATGCTGGCACAAATGCCGTCACCCATGCCGCCAATATCGCCTTCACGGTGCGCCTTAACAAGTCAGGGTTGACAGTGCCTGTCAGCGCCGACCAAACCATTTTGCAAGCCCTGCGGGCAAGCGGCCAACAGGTCAGCAGCTCGTGCGAAAGCGGCAATTGCGGGTCTTGCCGCACGGGGTTGCTGGCGGGTGTTGCCGAGCACCGGGACAGCGTGCTGAGCGAGGATGAACAGGCCAGCAACATCATGGTCTGCGTATCACGTGCAAAGTCTATTGAACTGGTGCTGGATTTATGACCCCACCCCACATCAGGCTGGGCGTGGCAGGGCTGGGCCGAGCCTTCACGCTGATGCTGCCGACCTTTTTGCACGACAGCCGCATCAGGCTGGTGGCTGCGGCTGACCCGATAGCTGGGGCCAGGACGCAATTTAAAGCAGACTTCAACGCACCCGCTTACGAATCGGTTGAAGCGTTGTGTGGCAATGCTGATGTCGCTGCGATTTACATTGCCTCACCGCATGCCTTTCACGCGGAACACGTGTGCCTTGCCGCAGCGCATGGCAAACATGTGCTGGTTGAAAAACCGATGGCGCTCACGCTGGCCGAATGCACGCGCATGATTGACGCTTGCCAAAGCGCTGGCGTGCATCTAGTGGTGGGCCACAGCCACAGCTTTGATGCACCCATCCAGCGTGCCAAGCAAATCCTTGACAGCGGTATTTATGGCGCAGTGAAGATGATGACCGCCCAAAATTTCACCGATTTTTTATACCGCCCGCGCAGGCCGGAAGAGCTCGACACCCTCGTTGGGGGCGGCGTGATACACAGCCAGGCTGCACACCAGATCGACATCGTTCGGTTGCTGGGCGGCGGATTGGTCAGCAACGTGCGAGCGCACACGGGCGCGTGGGACAGCAGCAGGCCAACCGAGGGTGCGTACAGCGCCTTGCTAAGCTTTGAGGGCGGCACATTTGCAAGCTGCACGTACAGCGGCTACGGCCACTACGACACCGATGAGCTGATGGACAACATTGGTGAGTTGGGTCAAAGCAAAAACCCGGTGGATTACGGCGCTGCCAGAAAGCGTTTGTTGAACGCCATCAGGCCTGAAGAAGAGACCGCCCTGAAGGCCGCTCGTAACTATGGCGGCCGGCTGTATGTGCCTGCCCATAATTTGCCAACTGGTCATGCACACCAGCACTTTGGGCAGATCATCATCAGCTGTGAAAAAGCTGACCTCAGGCCAAGCGCCACTGGTATCGCCATTTACGCCGACAGCCAAAAAAGTTTTGAGCCCCTGCCCACTCCCCGCATACCGCGGGTCGAAGTCATCAACGAGCTGTTTGATTGCGTGGTTCATCACAAGCCTGCGCGGCATAGTGGTCAGTGGGCGCGGGCCACCACAGCGGTATGCCTGGCGATGCTTGAATCGGCCAAGTCTGACAGCGACTGTCAGCCCGTATTTCAGGTCGGTTACCCTTGCGGCGTATGAGCCACGACACCCAAAACATCGTTCACCACTGGCGCGAAGCCGTGCCCAATGACCGCATGGCACATCTGATACGCGACACCGAAAGAGCCTTTCGCCGCGCCCTGCAAATGCGGTTGGCAGCGCACAAAGTGCCTTTTGGACACTGGAGTTTTTTGCGTATTTTGTGGGAGGCCGACGGCCTGACGCAAAAAGAACTAAGCGAGCGCGCTGGCGTAATGGAACCCACCACCTTTAGCGCCATGAAAACGATGGAAGCGCTGGGCTACATCACACGCAGGCAGTTACCAACCAACAAAAAAAATATGTACGTTTACCTGACAAGCGAAGGTCGGGCACTGAAGGAAAAACTGGTGCCTTTGGCAGAAGACGCCAACCATGTCAGCGTACATGGCGTGTCGCCACAGGATGTAAAAATCGCACGCCAAGTGCTGCTGGCGATGATTGAAAATCTTGCGCGCGATGAACTGGTGCGTTCTGGCTCTGTCAAGCGTGAGGTAGTAAAAAAAGCAAATAAATTGCTATTTATTTAATAGCTTGTAGCACCCGTACTTATTGGTAGAAAGCCGTATTTGGCACCTGAAAAAGTCCGCTTTGTGGCTTCGAGGGTCTCAAATGGCCTAAAAATTTGTTCGCAGTGCCGACTTGGGCCTGAACACCTTGCATACCTCGGTGCGGGTCTCAATGTACGGCCCGCCAATCAGATCTACGCAATACGGCACGGCGGCAAAAATACCAGGGACGATCTGCTCACCTGCATCGCTCTTCAAACCCTCCAGCGTTTCGGCAATCGCTTTGGGCTGGCCCGGCAGATTGATGATCAAACATTTGCCGCGTATCACCGCGCATTGCCGCGACAAGATCGCCGTGGGGACAAACTTCAAACTGATTTGCCGCATCTGCTCACCAAAGCCAGGCATTTCCCTGTGCGCCACTGCCAGCGTGGCTTCGGGCGTCACGTCGCGCAGCGCCGGGCCCGTGCCGCCTGTAGTCAGTACTAGCGCGCAACCTGCATCAACCAGCTCAATCAGAGCGGCGCTGATGGCAGCCTGCTCGTCGGGTATCAGGCGCTCTTCGAAAGTAATGGGGTTCAGCAACGCCCTGCCAAGCCAGTCCTTCAGCGCCGGTAACCCCTTATCAACATAGACACCAGTTGATGCACGGTCGCTGACGGAAACGATACCGATTTTGACGGCGTCATACAACATTATTCTGGCTCTCCAGTGGCTTGCATTTCAATTTTGATTAACTGAAAAATTTCACGGTAGGACTTGCCGTGGCGCGGCGCTTCGCCTGGTTTTTCAGGCTTGAAGTCTTTGCGGGTCTGGCGAATCAGCGCACGCAGTTGCTGAGCATCGGTTGCAGGGTAGTCCGTCAGCCAGGCTTGAAGTGCCTCGTCGTCCGCCACCAATTTGTCCCGCCATTGCTCTGCCAAGTGCAATTGCAGCGTGAGTTGTGCCGAGCCGTTGAGTTGCTCGTTGATGGCGTCGCGAATCGGGTCTGCATCAAGCGGGCGCATCATCTTGCCAATAAACTGCATCTGGCGACGTTTACCTTCAAAATTAGTGATTTTTTTCGCGTCTTTGATAGCGTCGAGCAGCTTGGTCGGCAAGTCCAGGCGAGCCATCAGGTCAGCGCGCAAAGTCAGCAAAGCCTCGCCCAAAGCCTGCTTTTCATCAGCCTCGGCCTTGAGCATTGTTTTGCTCGGCGGGCCAGCTTCTTCAAGTGCAATTTCTTCGGGTTTGACGAATCGGCCGTTTGACCAGTAGCCTTTAATGGCTTTGGGCGTACCCTTTGTATTCTTAGTGTTCATAGCAGCCCGTATCATAGCTACCCATATGACCTTAAAAGCCTCCCCAAACACTCCCGCCTCTTCGACTCAACCGCTAAAAGGCTTCAGCTACAGCCGCCCTTTCTTTGAAGACCTGGTGGACACCGCTCTGGCGCATGCCAAAAAGTTGGGCGCAACCGATGCAGCCGCTGAAGCTTCAGAAGGTTGCGGTTTGTCTGTCAGCGTGCGCAAGGGCGAGCTTGAGAACGTCGAACGCAACCGTGACAAATCATTGGGCATTACCGTGTATGTTGGGCAAAAGCGCGGTAACGCGGCAACCAGCGATTTTTCAAAAGCCGCGATTCAGCAAACCGTCAAGGCCGCTTTCGACATTGCCCGCTTTACCGCTGAAGACAAGTCAAGCGGCCTGCCCGCTGACCGAGACATTTCCCGTACACATGCTGACCTGGACTTGTTCTACCCCTGGGACATCACCAGTGAAGATGCGGCTATTTTGGCGCTGCAATGCGAAGCTGCAGCACTGGGTGTGAGCAAACGCATTACTAACAGCGAAGGCGCAGGCGTGTCGGCGCAGCAGTCGCATTTTTTCAGCGCACACACGCGCGGTTTCAGAGGCGGCTATGCGAGCTCACGCCACTCCATGTCAGCCTCACCCATCGCCTCATCGCCCGGCAAAAACGGCGATATGCAGCGCGACGCGTGGTACACATCGATGCGCGATTTCAACGAGCTGGCCAGCCCCGAAGCCGTGGGCCGCTATGCCGCTGAACGCGCATTATCGCGTCTGAAAAGTCGCAAAATTAAAACCTGCGAATGTGCGGTGCTGTTTGAATCACCGCTGGCCGCTGGCCTGCTGGGCAGCTTTACCCAAGCGATTAGCGGTGGTGCGCTGTACCGCAAAAGCACATTTTTGCTCAACAGTCTGGGCAAAGCAGCCTTCCCGAAGTTTATTGACGTCACCGAAGATCCATTTTTAAAGAAAGGCAAAGGAAGTGCCCCGTTTGATGAAGAAGGCGTGAAGACCCATGCTCGCACCGTAGTTGAAGCCGGCATTGTGCGCGGCTATTTTTTAAGCACTTACTCCGCCCGCAAACTGGGCATGCGCACCACTGGCAACGCAGGCGGCTCACACAATCTGGTGATGAGCAGCCGCCAGACCAAGGCAGGGGACAATTTGGACGCGATGCTGAAAAAGCTGGGCACAGGGCTGTTCGTTACCGAGTTGATGGGTCAGGGCCTGAACTACGTGACAGGAGACTATTCACGCGGCGCTTCTGGCTTTTGGGTCGAGAAAGGGCAAATCGCGTTTCCGGTAGAAGAAATCACCATCGCTGGCAACCTCAGGGATATGCTGATGGGCATCATCGCTGTAGGTGCGGACACCTACAACTACGGAGCCAAAACCGTGGGGTCGATCCTGGTGAACCGGATGAAAGTGGCTGGATCGTAAAAATCCGGCCACCAGTTTTGCTGGCGATCAGTGCCGGCGAATGGAATTACCAGACAACAAAACGGTTTTAATAAGTGAGGTTGGGGTTTTAAGAATACATCTCGTAACATTCACACCTGGCATCTTGACTAGTTACGCTTCGGAGTTTTTCATGCACACCAAACGATTAGCAGCAGCATTGATAGCTTTACTGCCACTTTACAGTCTCGCTCAGCCAAAACCAGCCGCGCCCGCCTCCAATGTGCCAGCGCAAGCGGTTCATCCGTGGCAGGCTCCTGCGCGACAAGGCACCGCCGATGCTTATTTCCTTAATCTGGAAGATGGCGCCAAAATTGAAACGCCGTTTAGACTGGCTTTCGGTCTTGCGGGAGGTTGGGGACTTGCATCAATCAGCTCTCCAGCTGAGGGCAAAAGTGGCCACCATCATTTGCTGGTCAACCGTGATTTGCCACTCGATTTTAAAATGGCACTGCCTTTTAACGACCAGTACATTCACTTCGGCAAAGGGCAAATGGAAACTGTGCTGACGCTCGAACCAGGCACCTATACCTTGCGATTGCTGCTTGCGAACGATAAGCATGTGCCACATTTCGTTTTTAGCAAGCCAGTGAAGATTACGGTGACGCGCAAGAATAATGGCGTGGATTCGAAAAGCCTTGTTGTTAAAGGCATATCAATGCCCGGTTTGGTTGCAAACGCCAAGGTCAGTTCACCTTTCAAGGCTGCATTTCACGCTTCTGGGCTAAATGTGGCCCATTTGAGCCAGGCAGAAAAAGACACAGGTCACTTCCGCCTGACAGTGACGCCGCAAATGGGCGGCAAACCCGTTGAGATGGATTTTGTGAATGGACAGACCGAAGTATGGCTGTCACCACCGTCGGGTAGCTATGCGTTGAAACTCGACTTTGTGGATAACGCAAATCCAGGCAAGACACTGGCTGATTCCATCAACTTGCCGGTGCGTGTGCAGTGAGATGGCAGATTTTTAATTCAATCATGGCCAGCAACTCATCAACCATTAAGTGAGTAATGTCTGATCGAAAGAACAAAAAAATAAATAAACTGGTGTTCTAAAAATTCCCGCCCCCGCTCCCATGCGCCAAGCTTTCAAACTTGGTGATACGGTTGATAAAAGCGAGCTTGACGGTGCCTGTGGGACCGTTACGTTGTTTACTGATGATGACTTCGGCCACGCCCGGTTCTTTGCAGGCTTCTTTGGTGTAGTACTCATCGCGGTAAATGAACATGATGATGTCGGCGTCCTGCTCAATCGCGCCAGACTCGCGCAGGTCGCTCATCATGGGGCGTTTGTCGGTGCGGCTTTCTACGCCCCGGCTTAACTGTGACAGGGCGAGCACGGGGCACTGCAGTTCTTTGGCCAGCATCTTCAGACCCCGCGATATTTCGCCGACTGCCGTGGCGCGGTTTTCTTCGCTCATGCTGCTGGAGACGCTCATGAGTTGCAAATAATCGACCACGATCAAGCCGAGCTTGCCGCACTGTTTGGCCAGGCGGCGGGCATTGGCGCGCAGCTCACTGACAGTCAGGCCTGGCGTTTCGTCAATGTGCAGCGATATGTTGCGCAGCTTTTCAATAGCCTCGGTCAGGCGCGGCCATTCTTCATCAGTCAGTGCGCCGGTACGCAAATGGGTTTGATCAATGCGGCCAATCGAGCCGACGATACGCACCGCCAATTGCGACGCACCCATCTCCATCGAAAATACCGCCACTGGCAGGCCTTCGTTCAATGCAACGTGTTCGGCGATGTTGATAGCGAGGGCCGTTTTACCCATCGAGGGCCTGGCCGCAAGAATAACCAGATCACCTGCCTGAAATCCTGATGTCATGCGGTCCAGATCGTAAAACCCACTGGGCACGCCGGTGACGTCGTTCGGGTTCTCGCTCATTTCCGTTACGCGGTCCAGCAGGCTGACAACCAGCGTGTCCATGCTCTGAAAACCCTCTTTCATGCGGGAGCCCTGCTCGCCGATTTTGAAGATTTTTTGCTCGGCTTCATCCAGGATGGTGGCGATATCCTTGCCTTGAGGGCTGAAGGCGTTGGTTGATATTTCGTCGCTGGCGGCAACCAGCTTTCGCAAAATGGAACGTTCGCGCACGATCTCTGCATAACGCCGGATGTTGGCAGCGCTAGGCACGTATTGCGCCAATGAGTTGAGGTAGCTCAGGCCGCCCACGTCGTCGGCCTTGCCCTGGTTTTGCAGATGCTCATACACGGTGATGACATCAGCCGGTTTGGTAGCGTTGATCAGCGCACCAACGGCGGCGTAAATCAGCTTGTGTTCAGCACGGTAAAAATCCTGGTCAGTCAGCAAGTCGCCAACCCGGTCCCACGCTGCGTTATCTAGCAGCAGCCCGCCCAATACGCTGGATTCGCCTTCAATTGAATGCGGTGGAATACGCAGTTGGGCGATCTGGCGGTCGGGGCTATAACCAGAGTTAGCGGGTTGGTCGAAGACGGAAAGTACAGCGGACATGAGTTTCCTTTTAACAGGCTAGATGGTACGTTGGTAACGTGAAAGTGCTTGTGCGCAACTTTGTGGATAAGCCGGGGAAATTGCGGGGAAATCCGGTGCAGAGTTGGGGATAACGTATGAGCCAGACCAGCTTTAAAACGCCATAAAAAAAGCCGCCCAACTGAGCGGCTTTTCTTGAGAGGAAAAAACCTTAGGCGGTTTCGCCGTACACCGTCACGGTAATGTCGACCAGCACGTCGGTATGCAAAGCCACGCTGACTGAATGGTCGCCCGTGGTTTTCAGTGGGCCGACAGGCATGCGAATTTGTGACTTGGCCACTGCAAAGCCTTGCTTGGTCAGCTCGGCCGAGATGTCGTGGTTGGTCACAGAGCCGAACAAGCGGCCATCAACACCGGCTTTTTGCGTCAGCTTGATGGTCGTGC
>JAYVEE010000180.1:0-4162 GCA_043749005.1 Polaromonas sp.
CTCGCGGCACGCAGCAAGAACGCCCAATCCACTGCCTTGCTTTAAAAATAAATCAAGAATAGCCAAATCCCACAGACCTGGGTTTTCTTGCAGCCACAACTTGGCGTCGTTTTCATTGTCAGACACGCCAATCGCTTCAATATCAGCAAGCTCTTCAAGCGTTGCAATCAGGTTCTCTCGAATCGTAGGATTGTCTTCAACTAGATAGGTTTTCAATCGCACAATGAGAATCCTGAAAATTTATTTTATTCTTATACATGTGAATTGTATTTTCCTCCTTGTGGCAAGTTTATTTTGTAGGATGTGTCTTACTGTTTTGTAGTGTGTAGGCATGTGCCCACAAGGAAGCATCGTAGTTGCCCACGATGAAATGCCAGTAGGCGTCACAAAATGAAACCAATCCTATTGGTCAATTGTCTTATCTCCTGACAGGCATCCCCACCAAAAAAAGCAAAAACGCATGACATCGACACCATTCAAATCAATCCTGCTTAATCGGTGGCTGTGGGGTTTTGTCAGTTTGATATTTGTGCTGATTTTGGTTGTGTTTTTTTTTCCCTGGGACAAATTGCGGGGCCCAGTTAATCGGTATGTGTCGGATCAATTGGGCAGGCGCTTTGAAATCACTGAGCGTCTGTCGGTCAGGCTTGGTAGAACCAGCACTGTCAGGCTTGACGGAATTGAGCTCGCCAATCCTGATTGGGCTAGTGAACCTTTTTTGATAAAAGCCAAAGCGGCAGAATTTGACATCAAATTGTTTTCGCTTCTTTCGGGCAAAGTTGACTTGCCGCGTATCGCTTTGTTTGAACCTGAAATTGGATTACAAATTGAACCTGACGGCAGGCGAACCTGGGCCTTGTCACGCGATACGTCTGATGCCAGCGCCACTCCCAGAATTGGCGAGTTAAAGGTAGACCGAGGCACCCTGAAATATCGTGCATCAAAGCAAGGTGCGGACATGACCGTGCTGTTTACGTTAGATGGTGAACGAACGTTGCCGCAACAAGGAACCGCGCAATTGCCACTTGGGTTCAAGGCTTCAGGCAAGTGGAACAATGAGTCATTTACAGCCAATGGCCGAACGGGCGGCGTGCTAAAACTCAGTCGCGATTTGACAGAATCGTTTCCGATAGAAGTGTCTGCCCAAACTGGCAGAACGACGTTGAAGGCCAGCGGCACGGTAGAAAATTTGCAGGAATTTTCTGGTTTGAATGCCGCATTTGAAATTCAGGGCCGAAATCTTGACGAACTTTACAAGCTTGCAGGCGTGGTGCTTCCGTCTACCCCACCGTACAAGTTGCGTGGGCAGCTCAGCAAGCGCGCGCAGGTGTGGAGCACAACGCAAATTCAAGGGATGTTGGGCAAGAGTGACATGGCTGGAGACATGAGCTTCGATACGTCGCAAAAAATACCGCTGTTGAGCGGCAAGCTACGTTCAAAAATTCTTGATTTTGATGATTTGAGGCCAGTGATTGGTTTGCCGGTCAAGCCCCTGGCCGTGAGCACCAACACCACGAAAGTCAGCGCTGCTTCTTCGCAAAAAGCTGCACCTGCCAACACGCAACGTAAGGTGTTGCCCACTGCCACGCTGGATTTGGTCAAACTCAAAGCGATGAATGCTGACGTGACTTACAGTGCCTTGGACATTCGTCATATTGAAGAACTGCCCTTGGACAAAGGTAATGTTCATGTCAAATTAAATAATGGAATATTGCGGCTCGAACCGCTGGCGCTCGGTGTGGCGGGCGGCTCACTTGCCGGGCAAATCACCATAGATGTCAATGTTGTGCCTGCCGCCTTTGACACGAAGTTTGATCTGCGTGCCGTTCAGCTCAACAAGCTGTTTCCGACCATCAAAAATACGAAGACCAGTTTCGGCAAAGTCAGCGGACAGGTCGGCTTGAAAGGTCGCGGTAACTCAATGGCGCAAATGCTGGGGTCAGCGTCGGGTGATGTGGCGGTGCTGATGGGCAGGGGTGAGTTGAGTAACATTTTGCTGGAATACATAGGTCTGGATGGCGGCGAGATAATCAAGTTTCTCTTGATTGGTGACCGAAATGTGGAACTCCGTTGTGCGGCAGTAGCGTTTGAAGTCAAGCAAGGCCTGATGGCAAGCAAAGTGATTTTGCTGGATACCAGTGACACCGTGATAAATGGCTTTGGGCAGATTAGTCTGGCAAATGAAACCATTGACATGGTGCTGAAGCCCGAGCCGAAAGACAAGAGCATTTTGACCCTGCGCTCGCCCCTCAAGATCGGCGGCACTTTTGCAGCACCGACAGCAGGTCCTGACAAAGCAGCTCTGGCAGGGCGTGTTGGTTTAGTCATTGCGTTGGGCGTGATCAATCCCTTGCTGGCTTTACTGGCCACCATTGACACCGGACCTGGTAAGGATGCAGACTGCTCTGCAGCACTAGGCGTGGCTGCCAATCCAAAAGCAAAAGCGCAGGCTGCAGTTGTTAAAACGCCTGCTCAGTGAATGCCGCAAACCGAACAGTCAGTATCGCGCGGAAGTTTGATTTCAGACCAGACCATATTGCGCGCGTCCAGCATCAACAGCCGTCCGGTTAGTGCTTTTCCTACATTGATCAAAAGCTTGAGTGCTTCAGCTGCCTGTATGCTGCCAATAATGCCAACCAGAGGAGCGAACACGCCCATGGTCGCGCATTGCGCTTCCACAGGTATGGCCGTTTCGGGAAAAACGCACGCGTAACAAGGCGATTGTGCATCGCGTGGGTCATAAACCGTTACTTGCCCATCGAACTGAATTGCCGCACCCGACACAAGCGGTTTACCATATCTGATGCAGGCTCGGTTGATGGCGTGGCGGGTGGCAAAATTATCGGTGCAGTCAAGCACCACACCTGCTTGTTTGACGAGCTCATTTAACAACGTATCGTCTGCACGTTGAGTGATGACGCTAACATCAACATCTGGATTGATGGCAGCTATTGATTGCTGGATTGAATGTGCTTTCAGTCGCCCCAAATCAGCCAGCGTGTGAGCAATTTGTCGCTGTAAATTAGTCGCATCTACCGTGTCATGGTCCACCACCGTGATGTGCCCTACACCAGCACTGCCTAGATACAAAGCCACTGGTGAGCCCAGACCACCCGCACCAATAATCAAGGCATGAGAATTAGAAAGTTGCTGCTGGCCTTCGACACCAACTTCCTCCAAAAGAATATGACGCGAGTAGCGAAGCAGCTGTGCGTCGTTCACACGTTTTCACTCACGGCGCATCAGTTTTGTTTTTTCTCTTCTTTATTCTCAATCACCGCCGTTTTACTGACGATCACCGGACGACCCTTTAGCTGGTTGATAGCTTGGACTAACGGGAAGTCTTTGTCACTTCCCAGCTCAGGTGGACGGCGCTGTTCAGGCGTTTTCTTGTTTTCTTCTTCCAGCTTTTTCAAAGCCAGTTCACGGGCTTTTTCACGATTGGCATCTTTGGCTTCTTCAGCACCTTGTCCGCTTCCCAAATGCTTTTCGAGGTCAGCTTCGCGGGTGCGTAGCACGGCAAAGGGGCTGCCTTCCAGCGTTTCGTCAATCATCACATCGGGAACAATTCCCTTGGCCTGAATCGACTTGCCACTCGGCGTGTAATACCGCGCCGTGGTGAGTTTGATGCCAGTGTCGGGCCCAAGTGGACGTACAGTTTGTACGGAGCCCTTGCCAAAAGTCTGGTTACCCATGATGGTTGCGCGCTTGTGATCCTGAAGCGCACCAGCCACAATTTCACTGGCCGATGCTGAGCCTTCATTGACCAGCACTACCAGCGGTACGGTTTTCAGTGCGGCTGGCAGGCGCTTGAGGGGATCATTGCCGGCACGGCGCAAATAAAACTCAGGTGCTGCCTTGTAAACAAACTTGCTTTCGGCCAACTGGCCGTTGGTCGATACCACAACCACGTTCTCAGGCAAAAACGCCGCTGAAATTGCTACTGCTGCATCAAGCAGACCACCTGGGTCGTTGCGCAGATCCAGCACCATACCTTTCAAATTAGGCTCTTGCTTGTAAATGGCCTCAACCTTGGTCGCGAAGTCTTCAACGGTACGTTCCTGGAACTGGCTGAGGCGCACCCAAGCGTAGCCAGGCTCAATGACTTTGCTACGCACTGACTGCGTACGAATTTCTTCGCGAACGATGGTGACCGGGAAGG
>JAYVEE010000181.1:0-4152 GCA_043749005.1 Polaromonas sp.
ATCGGGCACTGGCATGTGGAAGCGCGTACCCTGCTCCTTGATCAGTTCCAGCACGCGTTCGACGCCCAGCGCCCAGCCTACAGCAGGGGCTGGCTTACCACCAATTTGCTCAATCAGGTAGTCGTACCGACCGCCGCCGCAAATTGTCCCCTGCGAGCCCAGGCTTTGGGTCACAAACTCAAACACTGTCAGGTTGTAATAGTCCAAGCCGCGCACCAGGCGTGGGTTGATGCGATAGGCCACACCGTTAGCATCCAGCATGGCTTTGACATTGCTGAAGTGCTTGAGCGACGCTTGACCTAAAAAATCCATCAGCTTGGGGGCGGCTTCCAGCATGGCTTGCATGGCTGGATTTTTGCTGTCAAGCAAGCGCAGCGGATTACTCTGCACGCGGCGTCTGGATTCTTCATCCAGCACATCGCTATTCGCTTCAAAATACGCAATCAACGCCTCACGGTGCAGCTTGCGTTCTTCCGGTTGCCCAAGACTGTTCAACTCCAGCCGAATGTCAGTCAAACCCAGTTCTTTCCAAAGGGCGTCGGCCAGCAAGATCAGTTCGGCATCCACCTCAGACCCTGGAAAACCCAGTGCTTCTGCGCCAATTTGATGAAACTGCCGGTATCGCCCGCGTTGTGGACGCTCATGCCGAAACATCGGTCCCATGTAGTACAAGCGTTTTCCGCCCTCGTAAAGCATTGAATGCTCGGCCACTGCCCGAACCACGCCTGCTGTGTTTTCAGGCCGCAAGGTCAAAGCTTCACCATTCAGTTTGTCTTCAAAAGAGTACATCTCTTTTTCAACAATGTCGGTGACTTCGCCCAGTCCGCGGACAAATAGCGGGGTAGGCTCGACGATCGGCGTGCGGATGTTGCGGTAAGCGTAGCGCGCCATGAGCGTGCGAACTTTTTCTTCCAGCCATTCCCAGCGCGCCGAGTCGGGCGGCAGGATATCGTTCATGCCTTTGACGGCAACCAGTTTTTCAGCCATGTTTTGTCAAACTACTTTAGCAACAGTCTTGCCAAAACGGTTTTCAATATAGTTTTCCACAATGGCGTGAAACTCCCCGGCGATGTTGTCGCCACGCAAAGTCACACTTTTTTCACCATCAATGTAAACAGGCGCTGCAGGTGCTTCGCCCGACCCGGGCAAGCTGATGCCAATGTCAGCATGCTTGCTCTCCCCAGGGCCGTTGACGATGCACCCCATGACCGCAACTTTCAATTTTTCGACGCCTGGATATCGTGTGCGCCAAACCGGCATTTGCGCTCGTAAAAAGTCGTCGATTTGTTGTGTCAATTCCTGAAACGTCGTACTGGTAGTGCGGCCACAACCGGGGCACGCGGTTACGCTGGGGTTGAAGCTACGCATGCCCAAAGCCTGCAAAATTTCAGACGCAATCACCACCTCTTGCGTACGCGCTTCGCCCGGTTGAGGTGTTAGCGACACACGAATCGTGTCCCCGATGCCTTCTTGCAGCAGTACCGCCAAAGCAGCACTAGACGCCACCGTACCCTTGGTGCCCATACCCGCCTCTGTCAGGCCGAGGTGCAGAGCGTAGGTGTCGCGCTTGGCCAACTCGCGGTAAACAGATATTAAATCCTGTACACCACTAACCTTGCACGACAAAATGATCTGATCGCGCTTCATACCCATTTTTTCGGCCAAACGCGCAGAGTCAAGTGCCGAAGTGATCAGGGCTTCATACATGACCTGTTTTGCATCCCAGGGCTGGGTGCGCGCGCTGTTTTCATCCATCAGGCTTGCAAGCAGCTCCTGATCGAGGCTACCCCAATTGACGCCAATACGCACGGCTTTGTTCCAGCGCACTGCAGCTTCAATCATCAAGCCAAATTGCTTGTCATGCTTATCGCCCTTGCCCACATTCCCAGGGTTGATCCGGTATTTAGACAAAGCTTGGGCACAAGCAGGAAAGTCAGTCAACAAGCGATGGCCGTTGTAATGAAAATCACCGATCAAAGGCACATCAATCCCCATGCGGTCCAGCTGCTCACGCACGTAAGGCACAGCCTCAGCCGCTTCAGGCGTATTGACGGTGATGCGCACCAACTCAGAGCCCGCTATAGCCAGCGCCTTGACTTGAATTGCTGTACCAATGACGTCAACTGTGTCAGTATTGGTCATTGACTGTATTCGCACTGGCGCGTCACCGCCCACCGTAACAATGCGAGAGCCCCATATGACGTTGGCTTGACTCGATTTCCGGGGTTTGGGCTGGGCAACTTCGATCGGATTGCAAACTGTCACTACTTCACCTCGAATCGGGCAACGTTATCTTTGGCAATCGCTGTTACATCAAACATTTTGCCGCGAATTTCAACCTGCGTGGCGTTGGCACGGCCTACAACAACCTTGAGCGGCAACGCACCGGACGCGCCAACGACCTCACCGGCGGCAAGACTACGCCGCAGCACGACCTGCCCCCTGGCATCGATGGCCTCTACCCAAGACTCGGTTTTGGCCGTGAACACTACAAGATCACTGGTTGGTGGGGAGTTAGCCGCCAAGGGCGATTGGGAAGCCGCTGAGGTTGTAGTCGCTTCTGATGCGAGTCCAGAGGGAAGTACAGAGATACCAGGTGCTTCGAGCGCAACAAGCGGAAGATCCGCCAGCACAGCCGGCGGCATGGCTTTTTCAGTATCTGTACTTTTTGCATTGAATACCCTGACCTCTGACCTGATATCGCCAATAGCCGACTTGATCGTCGGTAAAAAAATCAATACCAAAGCGCCCGTCAGCAATAGCATACCTGCAAGCACGGCAGGTCGCGATACGCGCGCCCAGACCGACGGACCAGGCCCATCACCAGGTGAGCGAAATGGCTCATTGATGCCCGAACCTTGAAAAGTCAGCCTGGGCACATGCGTCTGCGGCAGAAGGGACAGAATTATTGAAGGGTCAATTTTGAGGGAACGACAAACACTTGATGCCAACGCGCGTACGAAGACGACATCGGGCAATAAATCAAACCGATCAGACTCAAGCGCTTCAAGTTTTTTAACCGGTACCTTGAGTAAAACAGCCAGTGAAGCAATATGCAAACCTGCCGCCTCGCGCGCTTGCTTGAGTAACGCACCTGCTCCCGGTTGACCTACAGGCTCAAAGTCATGTGAAGCTGAGGAAGTTTGCGCCTCACTCATTGAATGCACCCCGGCCATAGGCGGCTGCTTCGCGAGACTGGCCGTAACGCCTTTTAAGTTGACTTGCCAATTGCTGAACAACTTGCTGGTTGTTCAGTTTTTGTTCGATCTTGATACCTAACCACAGTGTCTCAGCATTCGACAGTTCACTGTTGTTCAAACGCCGGATGTAAAACTGGGACTGCACCAGATCGTTACGTTCAAACAGGAGCAACGACAGGTTGTAGCCAGTTAGCGGATTACCAGCATCGAGCTCATAAGATTTGGTCAAGCTTTGTTCAGCCTCCAGACGCTGCCCCGCACGCACCTGACAAATTCCCTGCGTCATAAGACTTTTAGCCTGACCGGGATATGTCGGATTTGCAATTGCCTGCCCGAACAACCGAAACGATTCAGGGTAACGGGCCTGCTGGCATAGAAACCAGCCGTAGTTGTGGGCTACACCTGCGTCTCTCGGGTTGATAGCCAGTGCACGCTTAAAACTGTCTTCTGCCAGGGGCAAATCGTTCAAGCGCATGTAGACCAACCCACGAAGGTTGTAGGCGTCAACATAAGTTGGATCAGCGATCAAGGCCTGCTTGAGCTCATCTAGTGCGACATTGGTTTGACCCTGCTCAAAATAGCCGCTGGCCAGCTCAAGCCGAAGCCGCGCCCTCTTGCGGCTTTCAGGCTCATCTGATTCTGTTACAAGGTCTGCTTTTGGAGATAACGCGCCAGGTGCGCTCTGCGGGCCGGCGCACCCTGTTAAACCAGCGGCCAGGCATAGAAAAAACCAAAATGCCAAAAAGGCAGTTTTCATACAGGAATTCCTTTGGCCAGTACGACCTTGATGCCGCCAAGCATACCTTGCCGCAGCGAGGCCATGCGCTGTTTTGCACCTGTACGGTCCTGCACATCGCCTGCCAATTGCCCGCAAGCGGCATCAATATCGTCACCTCGGGTTTTACGCACTGTTGTCACAATGCCTGAATCCAGCAGAATCCTGGAAAACGCC
>JAYVEE010000182.1:0-4147 GCA_043749005.1 Polaromonas sp.
TGCATGCAGTCGGGAGCATGGGCGCGCCGCTTGCCTGCCTTCCATGCGCCAAGTTGGGCGTTCACGTAATCACGCGGTAAGCCCAGCAAGCCCGGCACGTTGGGGCTAACGCCCGTCATGGCTGTGCCGTGGCACTGGACGCAGGCCGGGATTTTACTGGCGGCGTTACCCATCAGCACCAACTGCTTGCCACGTGTCAGCAGTGGGGCTTCTGGTTTGGTTTGCCTGGGGGCGGGGTAGGGCACATCAAGGTTTGAAAAATACTGCGCTATCTCCATCAGATAAGCATCGCTCAAAGGCGTAATCAGTTGCGTCATCAGCCCATAGTGCCGCCGCCCTTCACGAAAGTTCAGCAACTGGTTGTACAGGTAGCCTGCAGGCTTGCCTGCCAAGCGCGGGTAGTAGCCATCAGGTGCAGCGCGGCCTTGCGCGCCGTGGCAGCCCGTACAGGCCAGAGTGCGCTGGGCCATGGAGTCCTCAAAAGGCGCGGCTTGCGCAGCCGCCGTGAGGACAACAAAAAAAATGGCCGCAAGCCAGCGATGGAGGCAGTAGTCAGGCAAAGTTGTGGTCTTGAACGGGTTCAGCGGAAAGTATGTCGATCGGCCTAATTTTGCCTGAGGCGTGCTTTAAGCGAAGCAGGCAGTTAAAAAGCCTTTTTTACGCAGTACTGACCAGTTTTCGATCAAATATCAGGATATTTTAGGCCTATAACCCAATGAATACGGGTATAAGCAGCTCTAAAATATATAGCATTTTTATTTGCTTGACCAGACCGAGATATGCCTGCAAACCCACTGACCATCGTCATGCGGCAAGTCGTGGCCTGCCCACAGGTGGCTGTGATGAGATGCCTGCCAAGCATGAGCCAGCTGGGTTGAACACCGGGTTGACGAGTCGATCAGCGCTTGAGGACAGCACCAGCACCGGGCAGCGCGGCGCTGAACTGGCGCAGCTAAACCGCGCAGCAGCCCAAAACTGGCGGAGGGCGTTTGGGTTGCTGACGGGCGCGACTTTGCGAATCTCCCGCCATAACGCCAGGTCTTCGCCCTGCTGCGACTTTAAATTGCACGTCAGCCCGTGGATGGTACTTTCTGCATAGTCACCGTCTTGCCAACGCGCCGCCAGCAAGCCAAGTTTTGCCCAATTAGCGGGACGCAAGCGCTCGGTGATGCTGCTAAAAGGCCGCATGCTGGTGTTGATAAGCACAAGACGAGCAACCTCCATCGGGTAGTGCTGTGCCCAGCGGGTTGCCACCATGCCGCCCAAAGACATCGCCAATAGTTTGTAAGGCGGCTTGATGCCTTGTGCCAGCAACTGCCGACGTGCAAACAAGACCATGGCGCTGACGCTGGTGGGTGAAGTTTGTTGGTAAAAATCGCCGTTACCCGGCAGGTCAAGCGCCGTGACGGTGTCGTGGCCAATATCCGCAGCCAACTGCGCTGCAAAACCGCCCCAGTGCCGCGCCTCACGTGTCAAGCCGCGTAAAAGAACCCACGTCATAAAGCTTTTCTCATACCGCCCGTTTAGGGCGCCATACTGCTGCTGCCTGCTGCTGCAAATCAGAGCGCTGCGACATATCAGCCAACCAGCGAGGCGCGGAATATGCGGCGCGGGTGAGAAAGTCCAACAGGTCAGTATGGCGACGAAGTACCCGCTTGATGCGATGTGCCTTGATGGGGTTAAAGATGCCATGTCGCGAAAATAGCTGGCGCGGGTTTTTTCGAATCCACAACCAGGAGCCCAGCTCCAGCGTCATCGGCAGAAATACGTTGCCTGTTGGTGTGCAGTCGTAAGCGTGGTCCCACAGGTCACGATGCAACAGGTATTGGTTGCTTTGAGGCTCAAAACTGTAGTCATGGTGCGGCATCGATTGTTCAAGCATGCTCTTGAGTTGAAACATTTCCGGCAAGTGCGCCATCCAGCGCCGAGTTTTGGCATAAGGAAACCAGATGCTGTCGCCAAAACCATAACCGGAGTGGCAGTCTAGCGCCAGACTAAATGGCCGACATGCCAATTGCTCACTAACCACCTTGAGCATTGCCGTGCTTTCAGGCTCCATCGTCGCACCAGGCTTGCCGCTGTACCAGGGCAGCACTGGGCTGACGGTCTGTCCACCCGCCAAAAAGGGCACGCGCCCTTCAGAGCGCTGCGGCGCATTTCGCATCAGGTGTACGCCCTGTGGGTTGGCTCGCTTGTGCGCCCACATGCCACCTGGATTGACGATGGGCATAAACACCAGTCGGATTTTTTCAAGCTGCCTTGTCAAAAGCTCGTCCCATGGCAGCCGATACAGCAGCGACTGCATGTAGTTCAGCACCACCTGCGAGCCAATCCGCTCAAGCCCGTGAATACCGCCGAAAAAACCAACGCTGGGGGCTAACGGGTCACGCGAGCCAATACTGGCAGTAAAGATCGGGAAAACCGGAAAAGGCGCACGCCGCGTGGGCACTTCACACACCGTTTCGATCTCAAACTGTCCACTGGCTGCGCGCAAAATTGTTTTAAGCGCCTCATGCTCATCAAAGGTAGCTGTGGTGTCTTGTGTGCCTGTCAGGGTGTAAAGGTCGATGGCAGGGGAGGGCAAGCTGTGGGATGGAAGCGGCATGCCTTGATGCTTGCAGAGTTGGGTGACGGTTTGATGTCTTTGCAAATGCAGAAAAAGCAGCAACCTCCATTAGCGCCTCCGGACTTGCACGCAGCACAGCCCGGCAGACTACAGTGCAGACATTCCCGCAGATTTAACCCTTTGCGTCTGGCTTCGAAGTGCGCAAACTCAGCAGCATGGTGAGAGCCAGTATGCCGACAACCACACCGAGTGACACCACCACTGGAATCTTGTAGATGTCGATCAGGCACATCTTTGTTCCAATAAAGACCAGAATAATGGCCAGGCCATAGTTGAGCAGGTGAAATTTGTTGGCCACTGCTGCCAGCAAGAAGTACATGGCGCGCAGCCCCAAAATAGCAAACACGTTGCTGGTCAGCACAATAAAAGGGTCGCTGGTGATGGCAAAAATTGCAGGAATGGAGTCGACTGCAAAAATCACATCGGTCAGCGCGATCAGGCAGATCACCATGAACAGCGGCGTTGCAATTTTTTTGCCATTTTCAACATTCCAAAAGTTTTCGCCGTCGTAATGTTTGCTGATCGGCAATATCTTGCGCAGAAGCTTGAGCGCCGGGTTGTCGTCAAGGTTGGGCTCTTTGCCTGCTGCCCACCACATCTTGATGCCGGTAAGGACAAGAAACGCGCCAAAGATGTACAAGACCCAATGAAATTCTGCCAGCAACCAGCCGCCTACCAAAATCATGACTGTACGCAGCACGATAACGCCAATGATGCCAATCATCAACACCCGCTTTTGAAAATGCGCCGGCACTGCAAAGTAAGTAAAGATCAACAGGAAGACAAAAATGTTGTCGACAGCGAGCGATTTTTCAATCAGGTAGCCTGTCAAAAACTCCAGCGATTTGGTATTGGCAATTTCAACTGAGCCTGTAGTGTCTTTGACTGCCCACCAGAACAGTCCGTTAAACATAAAGCTCAAAGCAATCCACACCATAGACCAGTTCAAAGCTTCCTTGACACCGATCTCGTGCGAGCCCTGCTTTTTCAGGACCACAAAGTCAATAAAAAGGGACGTCAGCACGATAGTCACGAAGGTGGCCCAAAGCCATAGGGGAGCAATAGTTTCCATGAATGCCTTGAAATTTTATTGAAATGATTGACTAGGCCGTACGCAGTTTCAAACTGCTGGCCAGTACAGTCCTGAGCGACTCAGTCTATTTCAAAAAGTCCGGATAAATCTGGGTAAAACGCCAAGTCTATTCGTAAAAACAGAAGTATTAAAGCGTTTATTACTGCTGTTTAATGATGAAAAAGCAGAACATGATCACTACTTCCCTTTTTGTTGGAGATTCATGTGAAAAAGTTTTTATTGATGTTGTCTGTTGTCTTTGCATTTGGTGTCACTACAGTAGCCATGGACGCTGAGGCTGCCAAGCGCATGGGCTCCGGCAAGTCCATGGGTACTCAACGTCAGGCCGCGCCAGACAAAGCTCCCGCCCAAACATCCGCAGCCGCGCCGGCTGCAGGTACCGCTGCTGCGGCTGCGCCTTCGCGCTCCTGGATGGGGCCGGTTGCGGG
>JAYVEE010000183.1:0-4141 GCA_043749005.1 Polaromonas sp.
GTGGCCAAGGTGGAGCTGTTTGGTGCGCAAGACGAAAAGGTGTTTATCGAGATCTCGCAAAAACGTCTTGCGCAATTGGGGCTGGACTTTAATCAGGTACTCAGCCAGCTGGCCCAGCAAAACGCCGTGGAGCCCAGCGGCGCGCTGCAGACTCCGCTGGATGTGGTGCAGGTGCGGGTGGCAGGTCAGTTTCAGGCGGTTGAAGAGCTGCGTGCCATGCCGATTCGTGGCAGCTCGGGTAATCAGATTCGGCTCGGCGACATTGCTGAAATCAAGCGTGGCTACGTTGACCCACCAGCGATCAAGGTCCGTCATCAGGGCAAAGAAGTCATTGCCATCGGCGTGTCGATGATCAAGGGCGGCGATATCATCAAGCTAGGCAAATCGCTCAAGGTACTGACTGCCAGAGTCGGCCAAACGCTGCCTGCGGGTGTCAAACTGATGCAGGTGCAAGACCAGCCGACAGCGGTGGCCTCGTCGGTCAATGAGTTTGTAAGTGTGCTGATTGAAGCAGTGGTGATTGTTCTGGCGGTGAGCTTTATTGCACTCGGGTTTCACAAGCGGCCTGTATTGCCGGGTCAGTCGCTGCCTTTGTACAAGCGCTATTACATCGACATCCGCCCCGGGCTGGTCGTGGGCATCACCATTCCGCTGGTGCTGGGCGTGACGTTTCTTGCCATGCTGTACTTTGGCATTGGGCTGCACAAAATCTCGCTTGGCTCGCTCATCATTGCGCTTGGCTTGCTGGTCGACGACGCCATCATTGCAGTGGAAATGATGGTGCGCAAAATGGAAGAGGGCTTCGACAAGGTTCGCGCCGCCACCTATGCCTATGACGTGACTGCCATGCCGATGCTAACGGGGACGTTGATCACAGCGGTTGGCTTCCTGCCAATCGGCCTGGCCAAGTCAGTAACGGGGGAGTACACCTACGCAATTTTTGCGGTGACTGTCATTGCGCTGGTGCTGAGCTGGATTGTGTCAGTGTACTTTGTACCGTATCTTGGCACGCTGCTGCTTAAAAAACCGGATCACGTGGTCGAGAACGCGTACGACGACCACACCAGCGCAGCTCAGGACGACCGCGAGATCTTCAACTCGCCTTTTTACAACTTATTTCGCAAAGCAGTAACCTGGTGCGTGCAATATCGCTGGATCACCATTGGCAGCACGGTGTTGATTTTTGCACTCGGCATTTTTGGCATGGGCAAGGTGCAGCAGCAGTTCTTTCCGGATTCAAGCCGGCCGGAAATCATGCTCGATATCTGGTTTCCTGAGGGCACATCGTTTGCTGCGAATGAAGCGACCGCAAAACGAGTCGAGGCGCGGTTGTTAAAAGAAGCGGGTGTGACATCTGTTTCTACGTGGGTGGGCTCGGGCGTGCCACGTTTTTACTTGCCGCTGGACCAGATATTCCCGCAAACCAATGTGTCGCAATTCATTGTGTTGCCCAAAGACTTGAAAGTGCGCGAATCGCTACGCATCAAGCTGCCCGCGTTGCTGGCGCAAGAGTTTCCGGAAGTGCGTGGCCGCGTCAAGCTGCTGCCCAATGGCCCGCCTGTGCCGTACCCGGTGCAGTTCCGCGTGGTGGGTACGGATCCGCTGGTGCTGCGCGAGCGGGCTGATGAAGTCAAAGCCATCTTTCGAGAGAACGCCAATACGCGCGGCGTCAACGACAACTGGAACGAGGCAGTCAAAGTTCTGCGCCTTGAAGTCGATCAGTCAAAGGCCAGAGCGCTGGGCGTGACCAGTCAGTCGATTGCGCAGGCATCCCGCACTATTTTGTCGGGCAGCAATGTCGGCCAGTTTCGTGAAGGCGACAAGCTCATCGACATCGTGCTGCGCCAACCGCTGGATGAACGCAACGCCATTTCTGACATCGCCAATGCTTATCTGCCCACGACATCGGGCAAAGCCATACCACTGACGCAAATTGCCAAGCCGGTGTTTGCATGGGAGCCGGGCGTGATGTGGCGTGAAAATCGCAATTACGCCATTACCGTGCAGAGCGACATCATTGAAGGTCTGCAGGGCGCTACCGTCAGCAATGAACTGGCACCCAAACTCAAAACGCTTGAAGCAAAATGGAAAGCAGAGGGCTTGGGCAGCTACCGTGTTGAGGTCGCCGGGGCGGTTGAAGAAAGTAGTAAGGGCTCTGCGTCGATCGTGGCGGGCGTGCCCATCATGCTGTTCTTGACTTTTACCCTGCTGATGCTGCAACTCCAAAGCTTCAGTCGCGCCATGCTGGTGTTCTTGACCGGGCCTTTAGGTATTGCAGGGGTGGCAGGCGCGTTGCTGCTTCTGGGTCGGCCGTTCGGTTTTGTGGCCTTATTGGGAGTGATTGCGTTGATGGGGATGATTCAGCGCAACTCGGTGATTTTGATTGACCAGATCGAGCACGAGCGTGCGCGCGGTGTGGCGGCGTGGGACGCGATTGTGGAGTCAGCCGTGCGTCGCGCCAGGCCTATTGTGTTGACTGCAGCGGCTGCAGTACTGGCCATGATTCCGCTGTCGCGCAGCGTGTTTTGGGGTCCGATGGCGGTATCCATCATGGGCGGCCTCATCGTTGCTACTGCACTCACCTTGCTGGCTTTGCCGGCTATGTACGCCGCATGGTTTCGCGTGAAACGCGAAGCACCGGCGTCAAATTGATCCGCCCAGCGGGCCAGCGCGCAAGCGCCAGACCCGCATGGTTTCGTGTAAAACGTGAACCAGCCCTGGTAACAAGCTAAAATCAAAAGTTGACCTAATTCTGAACGGCTGAAGATTAAATTCAGCTGCTTCGTTTTTCAGCGCGGGTGGCGAAATTGGTAGACGCACCAGGTTTAGGTCCTGACGGTAGCAATACTGTGCGGGTTCGAGTCCCGCCCCGCGCACCACCATAGTATTTTTGGACAAAGAAAGAGCATCATGGCCGTGACTGTTGAAACCCTGGAAAAGCTTGAACGCAAAATCACCTTGACCCTGCCAGTAGGCGTCATTCAGTCCGAGGTCGATACGCGCCTGAAAAAGCTGGCTCGCACGGTCAAGATGGACGGCTTTCGTCCTGGTAAAGTGCCAATGAACGTGGTGGCCCAACGCTATGGCTATTCAGTGCACTACGAAGTCATGAATGACAAGGTTGGCCAAGCTTTTTCTGCCGCAGCCAACGAAGCAAAATTGCGCGTCGCAGGTCAGCCGCGCATCAGTGAAAAAGAAGGCGCGCCTGAAGGCGAAATGACTTTCGATGCGGTTTTTGAGGTCTATCCTGAAGTTGTTTTTGGCGACCTGACCACGGCTGAAGTTGAAAAAATCAGCGCAGATGTTAGCGATGCAGCGATTGACAAAACGCTCGACATATTGCGTAAGCAGCGCCGCACTTTCTCACAGCGAGCCATGGACGCAGCCGCTCAGGACGGTGACCGCGCCACAATCGATTTTGAAGGCAAGGTTGACGGTGAAACATTTGCTGGTGGCAAAGCCGACGACTTCCAGTTTTTGATTGGTGACGGCCAGATGCTCAAGGAGTTTGAAGATGCCGTGCGCGGCATGAAAACCGGCGAGAGCAAAACCTTTCCCCTGAACTTTCCGGCGGATTATCACGGGCAAGACGTGGCTGGCAAGCAGGCTGACTTCATGGTCACGGTCAAAAAACTGGAAGCTGCGCACCTGCCTGAAGTCAACGAAGCACTGGCCAAATCACTCGGTATTGCCGACGCCTCTGTTGAAGGCCTGCGCTCTGACATCAAAAAGAACCTGGAGCGCGAGGTCAAGTTTCGCGTGCTGGCGCGCAACAAAGCGGCAGTAATGGACGCATTGGTGTCCAAAGCTGAACTTGATTTACCCAACGCCAGCGTGCAGGATGAGCTGGAGCGCATGATCACAGCCGCCAGGGCTGACCTGAAGCAGCGCGGCGTCAAGGATGCTGACAAGGCGCCGATTCCCGACGACGTGTTTCGCCCGCAGGCTGAAAAGCGCGTGCGCTTGGGCTTGGTTGTGGCCGAACTTGTGCGCAGTAATAACCTGCAAGCCAAGCCAGAACAACTCAAGGCGCATATTGAGGAGCTGTCAGCCAGCTATGAAAAGCCGCAGGATGTTGTCAAGTGGTATCTCAGTGACAATCGCCGTATGGCCGAGATTGAAGGCGTTGTGATTGAAAACA
>JAYVEE010000184.1:0-4131 GCA_043749005.1 Polaromonas sp.
ACGCCGCGGCTGACCAAGTAGTCGCGGGCAGCTTCTGCGCGGTCAACTGACAGCGGGTTGTTAATGCTGTCTGAACCCGTGCTGTCGGTATGACCCACGATGGTGATAGTAGTCACAGGATTCTGGTTCAGGCTGGTGGCAAACTGGTTCAGGATCGGGCCAAAGTTCGGTTTGATGGCTGCGCGGCCGGTGTCAAAAGACACGTCGCTTGGAATGTCAAGTTTCAGTCGGTTGTCGTTAGTCTGAGTAACTGCAACGCCTGTACCAGCTGTGGCTCGCTCCATGGCGGCCTTTTGATCCTGCATCTTCTTCGACCAGATGTATCCACCGCCTGCACCAGCTGCGCCGCCCAGTAAAGCACCCGTTGCCGCACCCTTTGAGCCGCCTAAAGCAGCACCAAGCAATGCGCCACCTACAGCGCCAATACCAGCGCCTTGTGCCGTACCTCTTTCGGTTTCGCTCATGTTGGCGCAACCTGACAACACCGCAATACTCAAAGCTACACAACTTAATGATTTGAAGGTGAGAGTTTTCATGGAAATCCTTTTTATGTGAATATGGAAAACGCGGCGACTTTGCAAACACCGGCAAGCGGATGCTAGTCCTAGAGCTGCTAAAGGCCTGTAAGACAAACCCGCAAAGTGTTAGCTCTGGTAAGCCCCGCCATGGATTTAAACTACTGTTTTCCCGCGCTTGCCGCGTTTTTACATCAACACCATCCCTAAATGAAAAAAGTTCAACTTGGCCATAGCGGCCTCAACGTGACGCCAATCTGTCTGGGCACCATGACTTTTGGCGAGCAAGTCGACGAGGCCAACGCCCACAAAATAGTTGAGTACGCCTTTGATCGAGGCATAAACTTCATGGACGCTGCCGAGATGTATTCAGTCCCCGCCAGAGCCGAAACCTTTGGCTCTACTGAAACTATTTTGGGTAACTGGTTTGCCAAAAATCCTGCAGCTCGCCAGCAATGGGTGGTAGCCACAAAAGCTGCAGGCCCGGCGCGTGGCATGCCGTGGATTCGCGAAGGCAGCCCTGACCTGACCGCCGCTGATATCGTCGGCGCATGTAACGCCAGCTTGAAACGCCTGCAGACTGATGTGATTGACCTGTATCAGATTCACTGGCCAGCGCGCAATGTGCCGATGTTTGGCATGCAGTACTTTGACCCGACCAAAGAAAAAGAAGTGTCTTCCATTCACACCCAGCTTGAAGCGCTGGCAACACTCGTCAAGGCCGGCAAGGTACGCGCGATTGGCCTGTCAAACGAGACGCCTTTTGGCGTACACGAGTTCGTACGCCTGGCTGACCAGCACGGCTTGCCACGTATTGCCACGCTGCAAAACCCGTATTGCCTGATCAACCGCACCTATGAAAATGGTCTGGACGAAAGCCTGTTTCGGCTGGGTGTGTCGCTGCTTGCCTACTCGCCTTTAGGTTTTGGCTTGTTGACGGGCAAATACGACCAGTCGGGCATTACGGACCCAGAGCACAAAAATATTGGCCGCATGAGTCTGTTTGAAAGCATGCAAAAGCAGCGTTGGGGCAGGCCAGAGGCATTGACTGCCGCGCGTCGCTACAACGCACTGGCCACAGCCAATGGATTGAGCCCGACACAAATGGCGCTGGCTTTTTGCTACACCAAATGGCAGGTGACTAGCACCATCATCGGGGTGACGTCGGTCACGCAACTGGATCAGAACATAGACGCACTCGGCACAACTTTAAATTCAGAATTACTGACCGAGATCGACAAAATCCGCTGGGAAATACGCGACCCCGCACTTTGACGCGCAGGCAAAATCGTTACTAAGCGTATTGACTGAATAACAAGAGGATTTGCCGTGGATTATTTATATTCGATCGCTGCCGTTGTGCTGGCCTATTTGATGGGTTCACTGTCATTTGCCATCATCGTCAGCCGCCTCATGGGTCTGAAAGATCCACGCAGCTACGGCAGTAACAACCCGGGCGCGACCAATGTGCTGCGGTCAGGCAACAAAATGGCCGCTGTTGCCACACTGCTGCTGGATGGCCTTAAAGGTTGGCTGCCTGTGATGCTGGTCAAGTGGTTTGGTCAAGACTATGGGCTGGAAGATGGCACGATAGCCGCTGTGGCATTTGCTGCCTTCCTTGGACATTTGTATCCGGTTTTTTTCAAATTCCAGGGCGGCAAGGGCGTGGCAACCGCTGCCGGTGCGCTGCTTGGTATTGAATGGCTGCTGGGGCTGGCCACGCTGGCTACCTGGCTCATCATTGCGTATTTCACGCGTTATTCGTCGTTAGCATCAATTGCCAGTGCCGCCTTTGCGCCACTTTTTTACCTGCTGGGCAATCGCGGCCCCTGGTACATGGAACGCAGCATCTTGATGGCCATTTTCATGATTGGCCTGCTGCTTGTGATTCGCCACCGGGAGAACATCAACAAGCTGCTGCAGGGTAAAGAGTCAAAACTTGGTTTTGGCAAAAAAACCGGTTGAGTAAAGCTTTACCGCTTCGTCAGCGTCATCTGGTCGTTTTCGCGCAGCATTTGAAAGCGCGTTAAAAAACTGTTGCCCAGCAGCATGTAAGGCATGGGCTGCGGCGTGACGACAGCATCAACGCCGAACACTTCCACATCGCCTACGCGTACTGAATCAAGCTTGATGCGGTAGCCCTGCACACTGCCATTGGCCGTTGACATCATCACCGGCTGGCCTGCCTTGAAGTTGATACCCGTGCGTTCAGCGTCTTGCGCGCCCATCGCCACCGATGTCGCACCAGTGTCGACCATGAACTGCACTGCCTTGCCGTTGATTTGTCCAGCCGTCATGAAGTGGCCGCCCGTGCCGGCCACCAGCACAATACGATTGCCCTTGCCGCCACTTTTACTGGCGCCCACATTGACGGGCGCTTCGCCGATGCGCAAGGTGTTTCGTTTGCCGTTTTGCTCCACCACGGCCTGGTCGCCGCTGGTAGAAATGACTTTTACGCCTTCGTGCGTTTCACCCGATGCTACGGTTTTGGGAGCTGTGCCGTTCACCACCAGCAAAGCTTTGTTGCCCAGCATGCCCGCCAGTGCAACAGACTGCGCCTGTGCGGCTGACCCTGCCAGCAACATAGCCAGCAGTGCTGCAGTTTTCACTGTGCGCGTCATGAACTCAGTCGCGAAAGTTATTAAAGCTCAGCGGGAAGTCCGCGTTTTCAGCGCGTATCAAAGCCATTGCCGCCTGTAAATCATCACGCTTGCCGCCCGTCACGCGCACTTTGTCTTCCTGAATCGCGCCTTGCACCTTGATCTTGCTGCCTTTGAGCAATACCTGGATTTTTTTGGCCAAATCACTTTCAATACCGTTGCGTACGGTGTTGATCTGCTTGACTTTATCGCCGCCTATTTTGGTGGATTTGCCAACGTCCAGAAAGCGCACATCCACAGCCGCTTTGGTCAGCTTGCTGCGCAAAATATCGTTGATCTGGTCGAGCTGAAAGTCGCTATCGCCAATCAAAATAATTTCTTTGTCTTTCAGCTCAATCGATGCAGACGTGCCTTTGAAGTCAAAGCGCGTACCAATTTCCTTGGCTGTGTTTTCAACCGCATTTTTGACCTTGACCAGGTCCGCTTCAAGCACAGTGTCAAAAGAAGGCATGATTTTTGGTTTTCAAGGGGTCAGACAATTGAAGGGCAATGAGACAATCTGGCAATGGTAGTCGAGAACAATGTCCCCCTCCAGTCTTTTAATACCTTTGGCATTGCAGCAAAGGCGTTATCCCTGGTGCGCCTACAAACCCGGGCCGATATAGATGCGTTGCTGGCAGATCCAGCGCTTAGTGCCGCCCCCAAATTTATCCTGGGCGGCGGCAGCAACATTGTCTTGACGGGTGATGTCAAACCGCTGGTGCTGAAAATCGAGATCATGGGCAAAACTCTGGTCAGTGAAACCCTCAAAGCCTGGATTGTGGAGGCAGGCGCGGGCGAAACCTGGCACGACCTGGTGACCTGGACATTGCAAAACGGCTACCCCGGCCTGGAAAATCTCGCACTTATCCCGGGTTGCGTGGGCGCGTCGCCGGTGCAAAATATCGGCGCTTATGGCGTTGAGTTGCAGGACCGCTTTGACTCCCTTGATGCGGTTGACCTAACCACCGGCCAGC
>JAYVEE010000185.1:0-4127 GCA_043749005.1 Polaromonas sp.
TGTTTTGGGTTGGCTTGGTGATCTCGCTGCTGTTCTGGGGCAGGGGCAGCAATTCAGCGCGCCGAGGCAAGCCGCGCGAGACACCGCATGAAGCGTTGCGACGACGCTTGGCGAGCGGTGAAGTTAGCGCTGATGAGTATGAAAAACGAAAAATGCTTTTAGATCGCGACAGTTAAGCCGACGCACGTTTTTTCAAACACTATCAACTTTAAGGAATACCCCATGAGTACCATTCATCTCGAAGTTCAAGGCATGAGCTGCGGCGGCTGTGTGAAAAGCGTTACCGCTGCTTTGACTCCATTGCCAGGCGTCACCGGCGTTAAAGTTGACCTGTCGGCGGGTCATGTCACAGTCACTGGCGATTTAACTCAAGGCGGTGACCCATTGGTACTGGCGTTGACGGCTGCGGGGTATCCGGCAAAACTCGTTGTGGCAACACAAGCAGCAGCAACAGTTGCAGCCGGCACAAGAAAATCTGGCGGATGTTGTGGTTGAGCAGGGCGAGCCTGATGTCGACCATGCATCGCAGCCGCTGAAAGACCCGGTGTGCGGCATGACGGTAACTGCGCAGTCAGCGCACCAGGCAGAACACATCGGCAAACGCTATTACTTTTGCAGCGCAGGATGCAAAACCAAATTCAATGCTGATCCTGGCCAGTACACAACAGCCAAGCTGATTGAAGTTCAGAAAATGTCAACGCCATCCGTCGGTGCTACGCAGCCGAATTTGGCGGGCACGATTTACACGTGTCCCATGCACCCGGAAATCCGGCAAGACAAGCCTGGCAATTGTCCGATATGTGGCATGACGCTTGAGCCTTTGATCCCCGAGCTTGAAGAGGGAGAAAACAAAGAACTGATTGACTTTCAGCACCGCTTTTGGTGGACGCTGCCCTTGACGGTGGTGGTCACGCTGCTTGCCATGGTGGGGCACAGGTTGGAACTGTTCAGCATGGCCACGCAAAGTTGGGTGGAGTTTGTGTTGTCGCTGCCCATCGTATTGTGGGCAGGATGGCCGTTTTTCAAACGCGGGTGGGAGTCAGTTTTGAATCGTAGCCCCAACATGTGGACGCTGATCAGTTTGGGCACCGGCGCCGCGTTTGTTTATAGCGTAGTTGCAACATTTGCGCCGCAGGCCTTCCCTGACTCATTTATTGCGATGGGGCGCGTGGCGGTTTATTTTGAGGCAGCTGCAGTGATTATTTCGCTTACTTTGTTGGGACAGTTGCTCGAGCTTAAAGCTCGATCACAAACGTCGGCGGCTATCAAGTCCTTGCTGGGCTTATCGCCAAAAACAGCACGGCGCATAGGTGCTGATGGGAAGGAAGAAGACATCCCCTTGAGCAACGTACACGTGGGCGACATGCTGCGTGTGCGGCCGGGGGAAAAAGTACCTGTCGATGGCGTGGTGACTGAAGGCAGCAGCGCGCTCGATGAGTCAATGTTGACAGGGGAGCCGTTACCCGTGACCAAGCGGGCGGGTGACAAATTGATAGGCGCAACGCTGAACACCAGCGGCGCACTGGTAATGCGATCAGAGCACGTGGGCAGCGCCACCATGTTGTCTCAAATTGTACAAATGGTTGCACAGGCGCAGCGCTCAAAAGCGCCTATGCAGCGCATGGCTGACGTGGTGGCGGGCTACTTTGTTTATGGCGTTGTGGCAGCGGCTGTGCTGACGTTTTTTGTATGGGGAATATTTGGACCTGAACCGAGTTGGGTGTTTGGCTTGATTAACGCGGTGTCGGTGTTGATCATTGCCTGTCCGTGCGCGCTGGGCCTGGCCACTCCCATGTCGATCATGGTGGCAACGGGGCGGGGTGCGACGCAAGGGGTGCTGTTTCGTGATGCAGCAGCGATTGAGAATTTGCGCAAGGTTGACACGCTGGTGATTGATAAAACCGGCACGTTAACCGAAGGCCGCCCGGCGTTTGACAGCGTTGTTGCAGCATCAGGGTTGGACGGGAATGAGGTGCTGCGGCTGGCCGCCAGTCTGGACCAGGGCAGCGAACACCCGCTGGCCGAATCCATTGTGCGAGCTGCTAAAGAAAAAAACATGGCGCTGAGCAAGCCGGAAAATTTTGATTCAGGTTCAGGCATCGGTGTCAAGGGCCAAGTCGATGGCAAACAGCTTGCGCTGGGCAACACGACGTTGATGCAACAAATTGGCGTGACGGTTGACGCAATGTTGCCGCAAGCCGAAGTGCTACGCGCTGTTGGTGCGAGCGTGATGTACTTGGCGATTGACGGCAAGCTTGCAGGTTTGCTTGCCGTATCTGATCCTGTCAAGCAAAGCACGCCAGAAGCCCTTGGAGCGCTCAAAGGCGCTGGCCTGCGTATCGTCATGGCCACAGGCGATGGCCTGACCACCGCCAAGGCGGTTGGCAAACGCCTGGGTATTGACGAAGTGCATGGCGAAGTCAAGCCTGGCGACAAGCTGAAGTTGATAGAGCAATTGCAATTCCAAGGTCATGTGGTGGCCATGGCTGGTGACGGCATCAACGATGCGCCTGCGCTGGCCAAAGCTGATGTGGGCATCGCCATGGGCACTGGTACTGATGTGGCCATGAACAGCGCGCAAGTCACGCTGGTCAAGGGTGATTTGCGCGGCATTGCAATTGCGCTTGGCTTGTCAAACGCCACCGTTGCCAACATGAAGCAAAACCTGGCATTCGCGTTTGTCTACAACGCGCTGGGTATACCGATTGCTGCGGGTGTGCTGTACCCACTGACAGGCTGGCTGTTGTCACCCATGATTGCCGCATTGGCGATGAGCTTGAGTTCAGCGTCAGTTATTTTTAATGCGTTGCGGTTGCGGGGCAGTAAGATGGCCTAGCGGTCTTGGTCTGCAATTGACTTGACGGAAACCCAAATTGGGGACCTACTGCCCCGCACCCAACCGCAGGGAAAGCTTTGTTTGTCAGCAGTATTTGCTTGCTTTGATCAAAATTTTTTTTTTGGTTATGGAATTTGTAGAAAAAAATCACCTTCATGTGTTTTTCAGCGACAGCAAGCTTTTCCTCCAGTATCGTGTTGTTGGGGATCGGATTTTTGACTTTAAAAGCGCCACGCCTTTCGGGCGAATTACTCTTCGCTGCAATCCCGTTGCTCTTTGCAATCCAACAATTTAGCGAAGGGATGCTTTGGCTGACATTTCTTTACAACGCGCCCATCTTGAATATTGCGATGACCTATTTATATTCTTTTTTTTCACACGTGCTGTGGCCGATATATTTACCACTTTCTGTACTGTTGATAGAGCCGCCAGGGCGCAGGCGTTTGGTGTTGGCAGTTTTTGTTGCAATAGGTTATGCAGTGGGTGTTTATTTGTTGTTTTCAATAACGGATTTCGGTATCACCTCACGTTTGACGGACCAACACATTGAGTATGTAGCACCGCATTTTTTCGGCATAGCGACTATGTTTGCCTATTTGTTGTCTACAACCATTACCCCGGTGCTCTCTGCCTATCGTGTGGTGAAGCTATTCGGTATTCTGGCCTTCCTGTCTTTTGCATCAGCATATTATTTTTATGCAACCTGGTTTATTTCGGTCTGGTGCTTTTTTGCCGCCTTATTGAGCACAGTGATCCTGGCGCACTTTTACTGGCGTGCTGAGACGGGAAAAAGCGTGCAAGTCCCTTGCCGTTGAACAAACGCGGAGATGAAAGCAAAGTAATAGTCTGCTGCAATGAGTGTTGTCGCACAGACGTTTTCACTCCTTCATTTGATGATGAGGTCCCAAGTGTTTTGGGGTAATTTCTACTGGAGTATTCAAATGATGAACGAAATGCAAAGAGCTTGTATTGAAGCTTGCAATGCCTGTTATGTTTCATGCCTGCAATGCGTTGCGGCTTGCCTGAAGGAGTCAGACGTAAAGTCTATGACCAACTGTATTGCCCTCGACCTGGAATGTGCTGAGATATGCCGTTTGTGCGTTTCCAGTATGGCCCGCAATGGTGCATGTATGAAACAGATTTGCGATCTTTGTGCCAAAGCTTGCGACATGTGCGCCGCTGAATGCGCAAAACACGCCCATGCTCACTGCAAAGAATGCGCTAGTGCCTGCAAACGTTGCGCCGAAGCCTGCCGCGCGATGGCTTAAACCCGGAATCAGCTATCTAATAA
>JAYVEE010000186.1:0-4122 GCA_043749005.1 Polaromonas sp.
ACACCTGACATGCGTGTGCCGATTGCCTACGGGCTGGCATGGCCGGGCAGAATTGCGTCTGGTGCGCAGGCGCTGGACTTCAAAACGCTCTCAGATTTAACCTTTGAAGTACTGAACCATGAGCGTTTTCCGGGTTTGCGCCTGGCCTGGGAGGTACTGGAGGCAACCACCGGCACGCCAGCCATTCTGAATGCGGCCAATGAAATTGCTGTCGAGTCTTTCCTGGACAAACGCATACGTTTTGATCAGATACACGCTGTTAACCGCGCAACCCTGAATGGACTTTGCGCACCTCGCATAATGGGGATTGGCGACCTGCTGGAGCTGGATATTGAAGCCCGTTCTTTTGCGAAAAACGTCGTCCTGTCCATGGAGTATTGAGATGTTGACCTTGCTTGCTTTTGTTGTCGCACTGGGTTTGCTCGTAGCCATTCACGAGTATGGTCACTACAAGGTTGCAGTCTTGTGCGGGATCAAGGTGCTGAAGTTTTCAGTCGGTTTTGGCAAGCCGATTTACACCTGGCGCTTGTTGGGCAAACCGACCGAATTTTCAATTGGCATGCTGCCTCTGGGTGGCTACGTCAAAATGCTGGATGAACGTGAGGCGCCTGTGGATGCTGCTGAACGCCATCTGGCATTTAACACCCAACCACTCAAATACCGCGCTGCGGTGGTTGCAGCAGGCCCGATTGCAAATCTTCTGTTGGCTATTTTTCTTTACAGTGCCTTGAACTGGACTGGCCTGGAAGAGCCCAAAGCGGTTTTGGCAAGTCCGATAGCTACCTCAGTCGCCGAAAAAGCTGGGCTGCGCGGCAAGGAATTGGTAACAGAAGCTAGTTTTGAAGGCGAAAGTCTGGCTCCCGTGCGATCATTTGAAGATCTTCGCTGGCGCTTAATGCAAGGCGCGCTCAATGGCCGCAATCTCCGCCTGGTAGTTAGCAGTAACAACGCAGGCAGCACAAATTCTCCAACGCGCGAGGTGTTGCTGGTTTTTCAGGGTTTCAATGCATCTGAAGTTGATGCCCAGTTTTTCCGTAACATTGGCATTGTCGGCCCCTGGACGGCACCTGTGATTGGAGCGGTCGTAGCAGGTGGCCCGGCGGCTAAAGCCGGTCTTCAACCCGGGGACATTGTGCGGCGTGTCGGCCAGACGCTGATTGTGGATGGCCAGCATCTCAGGCAGGTGATTCGGGCGTCTGGCAACGCAGCACTTGGGACGCAAACCTGGCAAGTTGATCGCGGCACCAAAATACTGGATTTGCAGTTAATGCCGAGAATTGTCAATGAAGGCAATATTTCAGTGGCAAAAATTGATGCGTCAGTGGGCGCACCCCCAGAGTTTGTGACGGTGCGCTATGGCGTTGTTGAAGGCTTGTGGCAGGGCGTTGTGCGAACCTGGGAGTCGTCCATTTTGACCCTCAAAATGATGGGCAAAATGCTGGTTGGCGAAACCTCACTTAAAAATTTAAGCGGACCTTTGACTATCGCCGACTATGCAGGCAAATCAGCCAGCATTGGCTTGACCGCCTATTTGCTGTTCCTTGCGGCCATCAGTGTCAGCCTGGGGGTGCTTAATTTACTGCCTTTGCCGATTTTGGATGGTGGTCACCTGATGTATTATCTTTGGGAAGCTGTCACTGGGCGGACGGTGTCTGAAGCCTGGATGGGAGGTTTGCAGCGTGGCGGCATTGCCATCCTGCTGTGCATGATGTCCGTCGCCCTTTTCAACGATGTCACCAGACTCTTTGGCTAGTCTCCAATCCATTCCGGTCAACACCGAAAAGTTCATGCAAACAAAATTTACCCGATTCAAACTTCGAACTCTTTCCACCATTGTGGCCAGTTTACTGATGGCTCATAGCGCGTGGGCGGTTGATCCTTTCACCGTTCGCGACATCCGGGTTGAAGGTCTGCAACGCGTCGAGCCCGGGACCATCTTTGCCTCCCTGCCATTTCGCGTGGGTGAAACTTACAACGACGAAAAGGGTGCCAGCGCCATTCGTGCGCTGTTCGGTCTTGGCTTGTTCAAGGATGTGCGGCTGGAGGTCAGTGGCGACGTGCTGGTTGTGATTGTTGAAGAGCGCCCAACAGTGGCCGATGTCAATTTTATTGGCGCCAAAGAATTCGACAAAGAAGTGCTCAAAAAGGCGCTTCGTGACATTGGTCTCGCGGAAGGCCAACCGTTTGACAAAGCCCTGGCTGACAGGGCCGAACAAGAGCTCAAACGCCAGTACATCAATCGCAGCCTGTATGGTGCAGAAATCGTTATCACCGTCACCCCGATTGAACGCAACCGGGTCAACCTGTCTTTTAATGTGACCGAAGGCGACACCGCCAGAATTAAAGATATTCGGATTGTGGGTAACAAAGTCTTTAGCGAGTCAAAGTTGAGGGACTTATTTGACCTCGACACCGGCGGCTGGATGAGCTGGTATACCAAAGCTGATCGCTATTCGCGCGCCAAACTCAATGCAGATATTGAATCCATGCGGTCGTATTATCTGGCGCGCGGTTATCTGGAATTTAGGGTTGACTCGACCCAAGTGGCGATCTCGCCTGACAAACAGGACGTGACCATCACGATCAATGTCACTGAAGGTGAACGTTTTGTGGTCTCTGGCGTCAAGCTAGAAGGTAATTTTTTAAACAAGGAAGACGAGTTCAAATCGCTCGTCACCATCAAACCTGGTGAGGCTTACAACGCCGACACGGTTGCCGCTACGACCAAAGCCTTCACTGATTACTTTGGCGTCTTCGGCTTTGCATTTGCCAAGGTTGACGCTGTCCCGGAAATTGACCGTGCCAACAATCGCGTCGCCTTTGTGTTGCAGGGTGATCCATCGCGCCGAGCCTATGTTCGCCGAATCAACGTTTCGGGCAACAACCGCACCCGTGATGAAGTGATTCGCCGCGAGTTCCGGCAGTTTGAGTCCTCCTGGTACGACGGCGACAAGATTCGTGCCTCTCGCGCGCGGGTCGACCGGCTTGGCTTTTTTACCGAAGTCACGGTAGATACGCAAGAAGTGACAGGCACCTCAGACCAGGTTGATGTGGCCGTCAATGTGGCTGAAAAACCGACAGGTAACTTGCAGTTGGGTGCAGGCTTTTCCAGCGCTGAAAAGTTGTCCTTCAATTTCGGAATCAAGCAAGAGAACGTCTTTGGTACCGGCAACTATCTGGGTGTTGAGGTCAACACCAGTAAGATCAACCGGCAAATTATTTTGAGCACGGTTGATCCTTATTTCACACCGGACGGCATATCACGTGCATTCGACCTGTACCACCGCACAAGCCGCCCGCTGGATGGTCAGGGTGGTGATTACGGTCTCAAGACAACGGGTGGATCCATACGTTTTGGTGTGCCCTTTACCGAGCTTGATACGGTGTTCTTTGGCATCGGCTACGAAAGACTGTCTATCCGTCCGGGTGTCAACCCCCTACCGCTGACTTATCAGAATTACACCAACCTTTTTGGATTGACCAGCAGCTCTGTGCCATTGACCGTTGGCTGGGCCAGAGACAGTCGCGACAGCGCCCTGGTACCCACCCAAGGCAGATTCCAGCGCGTATTCAGCGAGTGGGGTGTGGCAGGTGATGCCCGATTTATTCGTGGCAGCTACCAGATTCAGGAATACATACCACTCAACAAGCAGTTTACTGTTGCGCTAAATGGCGAGTTGGGTTGGGGTCGTGGTTTGGGTGGGAGACCTTTCCCGGTGTTTAAAAATTCCTCGTCAGGCGGTTTGGGATCTGTTCGCGGTTTTGCGCAAGGATCTCTGGGCCCACGCGATGGCGTGGCACCGAACGATGTGGCAGTTGGCGGACCTAAAAAGATCACGCTCAATAGCGAATTGATTGCACCGTTTCCGGGTACTGGCAATGACCGGACCCTGCGTCTTTTCGGCTTCGTTGACGTAGGTAACGTTTTTGGTGAAAACAGCTCCTACCAGTTTAATGAGTTGCGAGCATCCTATGGGCTTGGCTTTAGCTGGATATCGCCAGTAGGGCCGCTGCGGTTTGCATTGGCAAACCCCATACGTAAAAAACCAGGGGATAGAATAGAGCGTTTCCAATTTCAGATCGGTACAGCTTTCTAATGATGACTATTTCACGCCAATTGTT
>JAYVEE010000187.1:0-4121 GCA_043749005.1 Polaromonas sp.
GCAAGTTGCTTCTGAATTGATAGTGCCTGTCGCCATGCCAGTGGTCGCGGTTAAGGCTGTTCAAAGCGCGCCAGTATCCGCCAAAGCTCTAGCAGTTGACGCGCCTTTAGCCACCGCCTTGCCAAAAGTAACGTCTTACGACTTGCCGCTGCAAGACTTGTCACAGATCGCTCAGGCCTCAGGTTTGCAATGGGTCAACTCCAACGCCAGCAAAATTGCTGAGGCACAGGCTGCCATTGCTGCAGAAGTAAAGCCAGCCCACGTACCGCGCGCCCGCCCACCGGCATTGGTTTCAGATGAAGCGCCGTTGGTGCTGGTAGAAACCAAGCGCGACTTGCGTGCGATGGAACTGCCGTTTGAAAAGTCAGCGTCATAGTCCTGAAATTTAGTGCTCCCAGCCCGATTACTTTTAAAAGTAATCGGGCTTTTTAACGCCACAATCGCCCAGTATGTCCTGTTTGGTGAAATTTTTATATTACGCAGGCGCTAGAACATTGAAAAGCAAGAATTGAATTCTGTCGAATACCTCGCAGCAATAACTTTATAACTTTGCGATTCAAAAAAAATAATTGTTATGTATCTGTCTCCGATTCAATGGATCAACGGTTTATTGCTCTTGCTGTGCCTGGCAACAAGTACAGCACACGCGCAGGTTTGCGCTGCACCTGGCAAAGACGGCCCAACTACGCCGTCTGGCATTGTCAACACCTATTACCAGGGTAACGGCGACCTGTTGGCAGCAGCCACTGCGCTTACTTTAGGCGCTGCATCTGGTGCGGCCGGGGCAGTCACTGTTGGTGACAAGCTGCTGATCATTCAAATGCAGGGCGCGGACATCGACAGCAGCGACGACGAACGATATGGCGACGGCACGGGCACGGCAGCCAACCAGCCTCTGACCACGCTGTCGCAAGCCAACGGTTATACGGCTTTGAATCTGGCGGGAGGTTTTGAGTACGTTCAAGTCGCCACGGCTTCAGGAAACAACATCACATTTACGCCTGCATTGACCAATGCGTACCAGCAAAACCTGACGGCCCAACCACGCAAGACTTACCAGGTCATCCGGGTACCGCAATATTCCAGCATGGCGGTCAGCGGCGCAGCTCCTTTGACGGCTCTGGCATGGACCGGTTTGGTGGGCGGTGTGCTGGCCGTTGATGTGGCGGGGCGCACCACTTTTAGCGGCGCTGGCACACATCTGGATGCATCGCGCAGGGGCTTCAGGGGCGGAGCACAGGGCGTGGGTTCAAACTCCATTTGCTGCGGCAATGTGACACTCGGATACAGAAGCACCGATTTTTCATTAGGCGGCGGCAAAGGTGAAGGCATTGCTGGAACACCCAAATACACCAGCAACTCCGCGGCCGGGGCGTTCGACAGCGGTACCCGTTTTAGTGACCCTGTTGGCGGCTTTACCGACAACTCAGTCGTCAACCCAACCAACCTTGGCTACCCCAACGGCGACTTTATGCGCGGCGCGCCAGCCAACGCAGCTGGCGGCGGTGACTCGCACAACGCCTCTGGCGGCGGCGGCGGCAACGGAGGCCAGGGTGGCAACGGCAGCCAGACTTACAACGGCAATGGCTTGCGCGATGTCGGTGGCTACGGCGGCTCGCGCACACCGCAAAACGGCGTGTTGCTGGCGAGCCGTATTTTCATGGGTGGCGGCGGCGGCTCAGGCAGTCTGAACAATGACTCCGGCCAGCGCGCTGAGGGCGGTAACGGCGGCGGCATCATCATTTTGCGGACAGGCTCTATCACCGGTGCTGGCGTGCTCGCCTCCGACGGGCAACGCGGATGGGACTCTGATGTGCCCAACGACCCGGGCGGCGGCGGCGGCGCGGGCGGCTCGGTACTGGTGATCGCGGGCAGCGGACATGGCAATATTTCTGTGCTGGCACGTGGGGGCTATGGCTCGAATTCAAACATGAACGACAGTAACACTGCGTTTGCACCCCCATCTGGTTCACAAGGCGCCTGCTGCAGCGGGGAGCGGGAAGGCCCGGGCGGTGGCGGCGGCGGCGGCGCGGTATATGCGAACGCCACTCTGGGCTCGCTTTCGCTGGGCGGCGGCATCAACGGTCTGTCGCGCGAGGACAAGGCGCAAGGCTTTTCCGGCAATATGCTGGCAGCTCCAGGCAGCGCGGGCAACAGCTTGCAAACCATTGCGGCCAGCAGCATCGCCGGTGCGCGTGAAGACTACGCCTGCGCACCCGTGCTAACGGCAAACAAGCTCACCAGCACGCCATTGCTGGCCGTCCCGCCCAATACGTCTGGCACTTACATCATCAACATCAGCAATAGCACCACCTTGTCTGGCGTGGCTTATGGCGTGGCCATTACCGATATGCTGTCATCACCGATTTTGCTGACCGGGACCACTGCCATCGTGGCTTATTCGGCAGGCGCGTCAGGCCCGGTATCGCCCATGACCGTGACAGGCACGGGCACAGTTGCCATAGGCACAGCGGGTAGCCCGAGCAATGCCTTCACCTTGGTGCCAGGGGCAAATGTGACGGTTACTTTTAAAGTCGGCCTTAACAGCGCAACCGCAGGCACTTACCAAAATCCAGCCATCGTCAATTACACCGATCCGACCCGCACTACCGGCGGCAACTCCGGCGTTGCCAACCCCTCGGTATCCCCCGGCGGCATCAACGCTGCGGGCGTCATCGTTCCGGGGAGCAACTACGCGTCCGGCTCCAGCACTCAGGAGGACATCGTTATTACCGGTGTGGCCGGAACATCTGCTGACCTGGGACTGACCAAAAGCGGACCTACCACAGCAGAAGTCGGCCAGGCTGTGCAGTACACACTGACCATCACCAACAGCGGGCCGTCCAATGTCACGGGCAGCATCACCATCAGCGACAGCGTACCCGCAGCGATTGGCACCGTTACCTGGGTGTGCACGCTGGTATCGGGCACGGGCGACTGCGACACCAGCTCAAGCGCTTTTGGCGCCAGTGGCAGCGGCAATGCCATCGCCTTGAACAAAGTTGCTTTGAACAGTGGTGGGCAGCTACAGATTGTGATCAACGGTATTGCGGCTACTGTAAGCACCATCACCAATACCGCCACGGTAACCATTCCTTCCGGTTATACCGACCCGAGCCCGTTTAACAATACCGGCACCGCCACCACGGTTATAACTGCACCTACTGCCGACTTGAGCGCCAGCAAATCCAACGGGGTAGGCAATGTTGTTGCCAATGGCGCCACCGCCTACACGATTGTGATTGCCAATGCAGGGCCGTCTGCTGCAAACAACGCGGTGGTAACAGATCCCGTCGCTGCGGGCTTGATACTGCTGAGCGTGACCTGCTCGGGCGCAGGCGGCGCTGTATGCCCTGCAGGCTTGACCACAAGCACCTTTCAAATTGGCGCAACCATCCCGACTTTTCCGGCAGGCAGCGCACTGACTTTTACAGCCAACGCGCAAATTACGGCCAGTAACGGCACTGTCACCAACACGGTGTCGGTTGTTGGGCCCGCAGGCTTGGTCGAAATCAATGCCGCCAACAATACAGCTTCCGACGCAGATGCTGTAACGCCGCAAACTGCAGTTGTTTTCAGCACTCCGCAAGCCTGTCCGGCAACCAGTACAGAGCTTCTCACCAACTTATTGACCAACAGCGATTTTTCCAGCACTATTGCTGGCGTAGGCGCTCAAGTCACGCAAAGATCGTTTGATGCACAACCCGCCAAAACAGAAGTTGCAGTGCAGTCAGGTGCAAAAAATTACGGCCCCAATGTGGTGGTGCAAGCACCATTTCCAGGCGATTCAGCCCGCAGTGTTGCTGGCGCGAACAATTGGCTATACAGCACAGGAAATAACACAGGCGGCCCGTTTCGATTTTGGTCGCAAACCGTCACGGGCTTGACCGTCGGCACAAATTATCAATGGCTTTATTACGGCTCCAATGCCCTGAACCGGGGCAGCGGCGCAACGGATTTGCCGACAATACAAATGCGGGTGCTGACAACGACCACCTTTGCGCTGGTATCCAACAGTTTTCCAAACGAAGGCGCGGGCACATCAGACACCTGGACGCTCAGGCAAAGCGTGTTTCCGGCCACAGCGACATCAGTTACTTTGCAGTTGTGGGACGCTGCAG
>JAYVEE010000188.1:0-4120 GCA_043749005.1 Polaromonas sp.
AAGTCAAATGACTGCATTTTGTTTGGCTTGCCCGGCAACCCAGTCGCGGTGATGGTGACGTTTCTGGCTTTTGTGCGCCCTGCCTTGTTGCAGATGATGGGGGCAAACGTTGAACCGCAACCGCTGCTAAAAGCGCGCAGCCAGGAAGCCATGCGCAAAAAACCTGGCCGGACTGAATATCAGCGCGGCTGGGTATCAACCGCAGCGGATGGCACACTCCAAGTGAAAACCACTGGCAATCAGGGTTCAGGTGTTTTAAGCTCGATGGCCCAGGCCAATGGACTGATTGTTCTGCATCATGCAAACGGCAATGTGGCTGTCGGCGACACCATCGACGTGCTCATGTTCGATGGTGTCATTTAGCCACGTATTCCGGCTGAGCTAAAGGCGCGTCAGGCGCTTCTTTAGCTGCAGCGGTATTCGCTCCCGGTACTGCCCTTCGGGCAAACAGCGTGTACATGGTGGGCACCACAAAAATGGTCAGCAGCGTACCGAGCGACATGCCGCCCACAATCACCCAGCCAATTTGGATACGGCTTTCGGCGCCTGCACCCTTCGCCAGCGCCAGCGGTACCGCCCCTAGCACCATTGCGCCCGTCGTCATCAAAATTGGGCGCAGGCGCTGACTTGATGCCTTGACCAATGCATCGACCATATCCATGCCTTGTGCACGCAACTGGTTGGTAAATTCCACAATCAAGATGCCGTGCTTGGTGATCAGCCCGACCAGGGTAATCAGGCCAATCTGTGAATACACGTTGAGCGAGCCTCCTGACCATTTGAGCGCCAGCAGCGCACCAATCATTGACAGCGGCACCGACAGCATGATGACGAGCGGATCAATAAAGCTTTCAAACTGCGCCGCCAATACCAAAAAGATGAATACCAGCGCCAGAACAAACACTACGACCAGTGCGCCTTGCGAATTTTGAAACTCGCGTGACGTGCCATTCAGGTCGGTGGTGTAACCTGTTTTAAGCACTTTGGCTGCGGTCGCGTCCATAAACTTGAGCGCTTCGCCCAGCGAATAATCAGGCGCCAGGCTGGCAGTGATCGACACTGATCGGCGCTGACCAAAGTGATTGAGTTCGCGCGGGGACACGCTTTCTCTCACCTTGACCAATGCCGACAGCGGGATCATGGTGTCATTGCGGCCACGCACGTAAATGCGTTCAATGTCTTCAGGGGTGGTGCGACCGCGTGCTTCGGTTTGAACAATCACGTCGTACTGCTCGGCATCGCGTTTGTAGCGTGTCACATTACGGCCACCAAGTACGGTTTCAATCGCTTTGGCCACGACCTCGACACTCACGCCCAGGTCAGCAGCCTTGTCGCGCACCACTTCAATGCGCAGCTCTGGTTTGTTCAAACGCAAATCCACATCAGGTGAAACAATCCCTGGGTTTTTGGCAATCTCTTCCACCATCTGGCGCGCTACCGCGCTCAGGTTTTGATAGCTGTCAGAGGTTTGAATGACGAAGTTCACGGGTCTTTCACGAAAACCTTGACCCAGAGATGGCGGCGTGACGGTGAAAACCGTGACACCTGGAAGGCCGCCAAACTTGGGTTGTAATTCACGCGCCATATCAATCGTGGAGCGCTTGCGGTCTTCCCAGTCGACTGTGCGGTAGATGATGCTGGCTTGCGCCACAGTAGGGTTGCCAACGTTGGCAAGAATACGATCAAACTCTTTGAAGGGCTGGCCAATTTTTTCAACCGCTTGAGAATAGCGGTTGGTGTAGTCAAGGGTTGCGCCATCGGGAGCGGTAATGTTGGCCAAAATAACGCCGCGGTCTTCCAGTGGCGACAGCTCCTGCTTCATGGTGGGGAACACAAGCACAATGGCTATGCCGCTGACCAGCATCACGCCCACGACGAGCCAGCGCGCTTGAAGTACCGCACCTTTGATGCGTTGCCCCAAGCCAGATTTTTCTTGCTGGTTGCCCCGCAGTGGTGCACGCGCTGTAACAATCCACCGCAGCGCCATGCCGTAGCGGTCTGACATGCTGGTGAGCAGGCGCTCCATGGTGCGATCAAACCAGTTGGGCTTGGGGTTGTGCTTGAGCAGTTGGCTACACATCATTGGGGTCAATGTCAAAGCCACCACACCTGAAACCACCACCGCCCCGGCCAGTGCCAAAGCAAACTCAACAAACAGGCGGCCTGTGCGGCCTGGCGTAAAAGCCAACGGCGCATACACCGCAACCAAAGTTGCTGTCATCGTGACGACGGCAAAGCCAATTTCGCGCGCTCCCTTAATACTGGCCGAGAACGGGTCCATGCCCTCTTCAATATGCCGAAAAATATTCTCCAGCATCACGATTGCATCGTCAACGACCAGGCCAATCGCCAATACCAGCGCCAACAGCGTGAGAGTGTTGATAGAAAAGCCAGCCAAAGCCATCAAGGCAAAGGTGCCGACCAGACTGACTGGAATAGTGATGATGGGAATCAGCGAGGCGCGCAGGGTGCGCAAAAATACAAAGATCACCAGTGCTACCAGAATCACGGCCTCAACAATGGTTTTATAAACATTCTTGACCGAGCGATCAATGAAAATTGAGTTGTCGTTGGCGACGTCAATCTGGACACCGGGCGGCAAGTCAGCCGACAGTTTGGGAATTGCTTCACGCACACCCTTTGACAAGTCCAGCGGGTTGGCCGTTGCCTGACGAATCACGCCGACCGCCACGGCCGGACGGCCATTAAGTCGCACAGCGGTGCGCTCTTCAGCAGCGGCTTCCTGCACGCGCGCTACATCGCGCACTTTGACAGAAAAACCATTGACGTTTTTAACCACAATATCGCCAAACTGGCCAGGCCTCAAGAGGTCTGTTTGTGACGTCACACTGAACTCGCGCTGCTGCGATTCGATGCGTCCTGCTGGCAATTCAAGGTTACTGCGTCGTATGGCGTCTTCCACATCTTGCGTGGTGAGCCGATACGACGCGAGTTTGTCGGTGTCCAGCCAAACGCGCATGGCGTATTTGCGTTCCCCAAAAATACGCACATCAGCCACTCCCGTGACAGTTTGCAAGCGAGACTTCACCACCCGGTTGATCAGGTCGTTGATCTCCAACTCAGACAGGGTGTCGCTGCTGAAAGTCAGGAAAATCACCGGGAACGCGTCCGCCTCGACCTTGGAAATCACGGGTTCATCAATAGCCTGCGGCAAACGGTTGCGCACCCGCGAGGTACGGTCACGCACTTCAGCGGCGGCTGAATCAGCATCTTTTTCTAACCTGAACCGCACCGTGATTTGACCCTGTTCGGCGCGGCTGATAGAAGTAATGACATCGACCCCGTCAATGCCGGCAATCGAATCTTCCAGCGGTTTGGTCACTTGCGACTCAATGACTTCAGCCGATGCGCCTGCATAACGCACGCTGACGGTGACAACCGGTTCGTCGATCTTCGGGTACTCTCGCACTGTCAGGCGGTTAAAACTGACCGCGCCAATCAGCACAATCAGCAGCGACAACACGGTGGCAAACACCGGGCGGCGAATAGAGGTTTCAGCTAATTGCATGGCAATTCCCTGGTTAGCGTTAAATCTTAATGCTCAGATATCAGGCAGGTTTGCGCGTCGGCTTGGCTTGGGGCTTGTCGCCTGCCATCAGCTCGTCGCAAGGGTTCGGGCCTTTGGCGTCTAGCGCTCCTGGCATGCCAGCAGCGCTTGGCAACTTGGACGCAGCAGCCGAACCAGCAACTGCTGGCATGACTTGAACTACCGTGACTGGGGCGATAGATACAGCAGCCACTGGCACTGATGCTGCAGCCTTCACAGCACCTGGTGCCCCGCCTGCTGACGCTTCACTAGCACGGTCTGACGCTCCGGGCCGGGCACCGCTCAAATTAACCACGCTAACCGCCATACCGTCGCGCGGCACCCGCTGCTGGCCAGCTATCACCACAGTGTCGCCAATCTCCAGGCCTTCAAGCACTTCAACCTTGCCGGGGCTGCGTAGCCCTACCTTGACTTCAATCCGCTGGCTGATTCGGCTTTGCGGCGTATTGCCTGGAACCAGCCTGATGACAAACTGCTTGCCGCCTTGGGGAATGATCGCTTCCTCAGGAATTACCCGTGCGTTTTCACGGACGCTAAACACGGCATTGACCC
>JAYVEE010000189.1:0-4117 GCA_043749005.1 Polaromonas sp.
CCAGCGCTGGGGCCGGGTTGTCAATTCGACTTTGCGCTGCAAAAGCTTCTCGGCCAATTCAACCACCTCAGGCTCGGCAAACATCAAAATTTCTGCATCGACCTCTGTACTCGGTACCAGCGCCATCGCAGCAGACGTGAGCGGCAAGCGCATGACGCCAGCAACCTGTCCGCCAGTCATGATTAGTTGCGGCAGCCCTGCATCACTGATCACATGCATGCGCAGAACTCCTGCTTCGGGTGAAAATTCTGGGACCACACGCGACACCCTGCGCTGTGCCGTCTCAAGAGCCTGCAAATGCCCATGCAGCCAGGATTTGTCGCATGCTGCCACCCATACTGACCCCCCTCCAGGACCAGCCGCCGGTTCGAGTGCAAGATGCAGCTGCGTTGTCTCATCGAGTAGCCGATCTTCCAGAAGGCCCTCCAGCACAGGCCGCAGCCTGGCTGATCCAGTACCCATTCCTTTAGGCAATTCAACCCTGTGCCACGACAACAGCTCTACGGGAACCACGGCTACCACCTCTGACGCGCGTGCTGTGGCTGGTAAAAACGCAGCCGATACGCACGCGTGGTCAATCAGGTTGTGACCATCTGCAATCAGGGCGTAGTCATACGTCAGCGTGACGCCTGCTGCACCGTGAGGCAAATAAATGGCCAGTGTGTTCATTGCACGCTACCCCGGGTGTCTGAAATTACGGTGCGATAACGCCACAGCGTACGCACCGTCAGTGCTTCGCGTTGCACTAAAGAGCGTTCTTGCAAGGTAGTCTGGTCCAAGCGCAAACTGCCGCGCACCTCAAAAAACCGGGACGACACCGTATGCAGGCTTTCATTGAAAAGACCGGGCCGTCCTGCGGTGATCCGGGCGGCATCGCTGACCACCCGAAAGTGGCCGCGCTGACGCTCGGTGACCAGTTTTTCTGCATCTGCCATGTCGATACCAGGCGTGGCAGCGTGCAGCACTTCAACGCCTGCTGTGTTGAGGTTGACGGGCGTACGGATGGGCAGCAATGTGATATGAGGAGTCAACAGGTTCAACGACTCGGGTGTCAGGCCCAGCCAGAGCAGTTCGCTAACCCTTTCAGGCATAAGTGGCGTCTCTGACTCGGGTGCAGGAGCCTGCGCTGCTGCCAACCGGCCACCAGGATCATTATTTTGGGATGCTCGCAGCATGTTGCTTGTCAACAATGCAAGCTGCGCTGGCGGGACGCCGAGTGTCACAAAAAGCCGTCTAAAGCTGTCAACGCCAGATTCAGAAACAGCGTTGCCATCGATCAGGTTGGCAACGTTGAGACGGCCCTGAAGGTCAATGATCTGACCTGATAAAAAAGCATCTCTTTCGCTGTCATCAGCATTTTTGTCTACAGACAGAAAACTTGACAGACGCGCATCATTTAACGGTATGGCCCAAGGCTCAGACAAATGATCGGTATCACCCGCACGCGCGTCTTCACGCAAAATCAGGCGCGCCCAGTCCAGTGCTCCTGTGAGCAGCCATCCAGACTGCACACGTGCCCGTTCTGCGGCTTCCACCTCAACGCCTCGCCACTGTTGCCAAAGGGCCGCAGCGGCAAACGTTGCTACCAGTGTCACGGTCAGCATGGCCGTCAGCAAGGCCACGCCTGCCTGCCGGAAAGTCTGGTAACCCCGAGTCATGGCGTTCATGATTTGGCTCTATTCAAGACAGGGCTGACCCAGTCAACTGTAAGCTTGCCACTGATGGCCTGGCTGGCGGGCAATATGAGCACCAAGCGAATACCTTCCGGTATGACAGCCTGAGAAACCGGAGGTGGTGCAGGCATCACAAGGCTACCGGCGGGTTGTTGACCGGTACTCGACATTGGATTGGTCCAGGCATTTCCCCGAAAATAAAAGATTTGCCATTCCTCCAGTGGCGTGATGCTGACCTCGCCCATTAAGTCTTTGGCTGTGGCGCCTTGCGCCCACGCACCGGCGCGGCGCCAGGCATCAGTCCAGCCCTCAGTGGTACGCACCGCTTGCGACTGCCATCGCAGCCACTGGCTTTCACCATCAGTGCGGCGCATCCAGGCGACTACGATCAAGCCTTCACCTGGCATTGCCGCACGCCGGGTCAAACGCAATACGCGACCGTCCCAGTCCAGCGTGTTGACTTGTGGTGCAAGCGCCAAGGTATCCAGATCGATTTTCCATTGCGCCAATCCGGCTTGCAATGTCAGAACCTGATCGGCACGCAGGCTGGTTTGAGCCTGTGCTCGCGCCATTCCGTCCAGGCCGCGCCAACTGAGGACAGCCAGCATTGACATGACACTGATCGCCACCAAAAGCTCAATCAGCGTAAATCCCCCGGACGGGCCTGGATTCTTCCTGTGCTCCGCCAAAGTGTTAACAGCTGATGCACTCCGTTTTTGGTCGCTGGTCGTTGGCACGATGGGTGTAACGGCGCGTGTGCAGACCATGCGCATCCTCAGTCTTGGGTAATAACGGCAGACAGCCGCAGTACCGACATGCCTGCATCGCTAATTTGTGCATCCACGCGCCGAAACTTCTGGTTCGGGGTGGGTTGTACTGACAGGGTCACTTGAAGGTTTCGCCCAGCCTGCTCACACAGCGAGGTCTTGTCACCAATGTCCGGCATCTGATTCAGCAGGCGAATCCTGACCAGCTCGTTTTCCGCGCAAACATGAGCCAGCAGCACGTTCGATTGGCGCATCGCGTTGTTGGTAAGGGCGGTTGTGGCCTGCAGTCCAGCAAGTAACGCAATCGCCACAATGGCTAGCGCCACAAGTACCTCGATTAAAGTAAAGCCCAATGCAGTTGCTGTGATGGATCGCATGAAAAGTTGCTTTAGGGGCGTGCTGCTACCTGTACCGCAAAGGGGTCCAGACCGCTAGTGGCAATGCGCATGGCGCGCTCGGGCTGCTGGCTGTTGACCAGCTCAATTGCCTGCGCGCCGACGATCGGTTCTGGTCCGAGCAACAGGCTGGGGTTACCTCGCACCGTCATGCCCTCAGTCAACCAGCGTGTTGGCAATGCGCCTGCCGTAAGGCCCTCAAAAAGAAAACCTCCGGGCGTGGTGTGCCAGCGCACCACCACACCACTGGCGCGTGACTGCGCCCGCGCAGATTCAAACAGGGCCGCTAATCGCTGGGCCTCGCGTTCGAGGGCGGTGTCAGCACTGTCTCGAAGAACCAGCGTCACCCCGGCGGTCGCCATAGCCATAACGGCCAGCACCACCAACAGTTCGAGCAAAGTAAATCCCCGGCGAACTCTCCAAGCCAGCGACGCAGCGCTTGGCCGTTCCAGCGGCGGTCTAGCCCCCTTAGGAGGCAACGACCTAAATACAGAGACTAGTGTGGGGTCCAATTTCTACTGCCAGCTGCCAATGTCAGCGTTCCTGCCTTCGCCGCCGGGCTGGCCATCGGCTCCGAGCGACATGACATCCACTTCACCCTTGACACCAGGGTTCAGGTATTGGTAAGGCCGACCCCAAGGGTCATTTGGCAGCTTGTCCAGGTATGCCTTCCAGCTGGCTGGAACTGGAGCCGCAGTCGGCTTGACGATCAAAGCTTGCAGGCCCTGTTCGGTGGTTGGCAGTCGCTGGTTGTCCAGCTTGTATAGTTTGAGTGCCTGGTTCAGGTTGTTGACATCGGTGCGCGCAGCCATGACACGCGCATCATCTGCACGGTCCAGCACGTTAGGTACGATCAAGGCAGCCAAGACTCCAATAATGACCAGCACAACCATGAGTTCGATCAAGGTAAAGCCACGCCAGTTTTTATTTGGTACACGACGTGTTGTAGGACAGGAAGACGCCTTGCCCTGAAAGGGCTTGCGTGCAAATACGTCGCCGTGGGATGATGGTTTTGTAATGTTTAAATTGCACGACATGTTTGTTTGGCGGAGCGCTACAACCCTTGTATGGGCAGCCGTTGTAATCTCCGGCTGGTTCTGGACACAAGCGGGAATTTCTGCACGCGTGCTCAATACCGTTGATGTTGCACCCTTACTTAAGCCGCTCGACACGGCCAATGCAGCAGTATTGGGTCGGCTCCTTGGAGCTGCGGCGCTGCCACAAGCCGGTCCGGGACCTAATCCGGCGGACAGATTTGTCTTATCCGGCGTCATTGCCAGCA
>JAYVEE010000190.1:0-4115 GCA_043749005.1 Polaromonas sp.
GCTACGTAGCCTGCAATGCTTTGCGTATTAATCGGCAGCTTTAAATCTTGTGTACTGTTCAGTCCAGTTTTTACTTTTGACGCGATGGCAGTGCGGTCATCGTTGACGGCATACAACGTTAACCTGTCAGCATTAAAAAGCTTACAGATGTCGCTGCTGACTTCCAGCATGATCTGGTCAATGTTCTCGGTCTCATGAATGCGGTTGGTCACCAGCTGCAGTTGCCTGAAATACAGCGCCTCAAAGGTCACGCCCCGCTCTTGAGGCGGCAGCATTTGCGAGTCAAAAAATACATCCTCGGGGTTGCGTTCTGTCGGGGTGTTATTGACTGAGTTCACAGCTCGAACTCCTGGCCAGCACGCAACCAGCGGATGTCATGCGGCACATTTTTGCTGGCCGGTGTTGTCTGGTCAAACTTTTGAATTTCCGCCATGATCGTTTCGGTTTCAAACGGTTTAGTGTGGGTGATGTAAATCGGATAATTTTTGTCTTTGTCAATATTGTCAAGCTCATTGGCCAATACTTGGGGCGACAAATGCAGGCTGCGCTTTGCCAACGCATGTTCACGGTTGCTGAAAGCCGTCTCAATCACCAGCATGGCCACGTCCAGCTGATTGATGCGTTGCCACAACGCAGGGTTAATTTCGGTGTCGCCTGTAAAAACCCAGCATCCCTTACCTGTTGTGACGGCGTAGCCGACAGCTGGCACTGTATGCACCGCGGGCAACACCTCAATATGCTTGCCGGCCAGAGTGAGTGCTTGCCCCCAAACAAGCGGGCAAAATATGATGAAAGGCGCTTCGGGCGTTGGAATTCTTGAGAAGTCAGGCCAGATCGTGTTGTTGAAAATATGCGCCCGCAATGCATCTATGGTGCCCTGCAAGGCATGTACTTGAATGGGTGTAGTTCTTTGTGACGCGATGGCATCGACCATCAGCGGCAGGGCGGCGACGTGGTCAAGGTGCGAATGGGTCAGCAAAACGTGATCGATGCATTTCATTTCATCAAGCGTGAGATCACCAACACCTGTGCCAGCATCAACCAACACATCGTGGTCAATCAAAAATGACGTGGTCCGGCAACCTTTGGCAATTGCACCAGAACAACCGAGTACCCTGACTTTCATAGATCTACGATCGCCTTTTTTTACATCGTCTTGGTTCAGTCACTTTCATCCTCGCCCTATTTGGTCTGAAAGTTTGTGGCGCCATCCCATTTGGGGTCAAACGGCAGCAACCGCATAGAGGCTACACGCTCTGCATAAAGTTGGTAAAGGTATTTTTTGGCATTCAGGCGCTGTAAATTGAGTAATTGAACATCGCACTGGTCCCAGTCTTGCATTCGATAAGCTTTTAACCCCGCTGCCCATATTTTAAGCTCGGTGGTGCTGTCTGAGTCCATACGATTTAAGGGCGCGACTGGCCAAAAAATTGCAACGGCATTGTCCTTTCCCTTAACCCGAACCTTGTCAAGCTCCTGCCAGGCAAAGTCACTAGCCAACTGCCGGGTTGATTCGCTCACCACGATGTTTACACCATAGGTCTTTGACAAGCCTTCGAGCCGAGAGCCAAGGTTGACCGAATCACCAATAACGGTGTAGCTGCGGCGGATATCGGAGCCCATATCACCCACGCACATGGTGCCCGTGTTCAGGCCAATGCCGACACCAATCTCAGGCAGCCCCTTGCTGCGATGCTCTTCATTAAGTTCGCGTATGGCATTGGCCATCTCGAGCGCTGTTTTAACGGCCAGGCTGGCGTGGTCAGGCGTATCCACTGGCGCGCCCCAGAACGCCATGACGCAGTCGCCCATATATTTGTCAATCGTGCCGCGGTTACCTCGAATCTGATCAGTGAGGCGAGAAAAAACCGTGTTCAGCAGTGCTTGAAGCTGCGTCGGCTCCATGGTCTCGCTCATTTGGGTAAAGCCCCGCATATCGCAGAACATCACGGTCATCTCTTTGGTGGTGGCCTTCATGTTGTAGCTTGCGGCGTCTTTGACCATTTCATCAACCAACTCGGGCGGCACATAAGTACCAAACAAATTGGCCAAATCGCGCTTGGACTTGCTTTCTACAAAGTAACCGTAGCTCATGTTCAAGGCGAATGCTGTCAATGCCATCAACAATGCACTCGCCAACGGCAAAACCAGACCAAAGCTCAGGTACAGCCAAAAGTTCAGGCCTACCAAAGCGCCAATAACCAGGGTACTGGTTGCAACTGCTTTTGGTGCCGACAACAACGGCAAGGCAAAGGCCAGCAGCAAGCCAGACAAAATCAAAATGACGACTTCAAAGCCCACAGCATAGTCCGGCTTGACGAAAACCTTGCCATCCAAAAGCCCCGAGATGACATTGGCGTGAGTTTCTACACCCGGATAAGTTTCGCCGACAGGTGTGACACGCAAGTCAAGCAGGCCAGGTGCAGTAGTACCCAGTAAAACAATTTTGCCCTTCAGTTGTCCGGGCGCAATCCGTTTGGCCAGCAAATCAGCCGCAGAAATATAGCGAAACGAGCCACCCTTGACGCCACCATTGCCACGAAAAGGTACCAGTGTTGCCACCTGGTAATCAACAGGTATCGCAAGTGTTTTGCCTGCTTGTGAAAGCAAGATGCTTTCCAGCCCCTGGTAACTTCGACTTAAAAACTTTTCTTGCGGAAAACCGGGCTCGACTTTGGGCGAACCCGCCAGCATTCGGAAAATAGCCAGCGACAGCGACTCAAAATATTGGCCTTTGTATTCTGCAAGCAGAGGTAGGGAGCGGACCACACCATCGCCCTCAGTGATTGAATTGAAAAATCCGCCGACAGGCGCAGCCTTGACGAGCAACTCAATATTGGCGCCAAAGCCGTTCCAGCTGGTGAATTTGATGGGTCTTCCGCGCAAGGAATCTGCAGCCATCACGGGCGCGGGTAATACGCCACTTACACGACCGTCACGGTCACTGGTTAAGTAGTAACCCATCACGACTGGACGTTTTTCAATCGATTTCGCAAACAGGGCGTCGTAGTCCAGACTGGTTTGAATTTGAGCCAGTTTTTCGTTAAAACCCGCCTCGTCGCGCAATTCGTTTTGTGCCAGCAGTTTCAGCCTCTTCAAGCCCGAACTGTCGTCCTCCTCAGCAAACACCAGGTCAAAGCCTAGCAAAGCTGTTTTTTGCCGCTCGAACAGCTCGTCCACCAATTCAGCAAGCTTGTTGCGGCTCCAGGGCCAGCGGCCAATTTCAGCCAGACTTTTTTCGTCAATATCCACGATGACAATGCGTTCATCGATGGTTTGGGGCATGGTGGCCCGAAGACGCGCATCGTAAATGATGTCATCCAGCCGCTGAAGAACAACAATAGGCAAAACGCCGCTGGCATGCATCAATGCAAACAGCAGCGGGATCAAGGTAACCGCAATGCGAGACCAGTGCTTTGACAAGAGTTGCATTGAACCCCTTGAACGCCCTCTAAGGGCAATCTATCTTCGACCACGACTGGCACGGAGCCAAGTCGAATCGGCTGTCACTGCAGAACAAATTGCATTTGGGTACCCGCAAGTTCGAGCACGTCTCCATTTTTCAGAGCAACTGGTTCGGTACCTATGGCGGAACCATTGAGTGAGGGCTTGTTGACGCCTTCAACGTGAGCAATAACGAATCCATGTGGCCTTCTCGTGATGGCCGCTACTGCAACCCCGGGCTTACCAATGGTGGTGACAACCTTGACCAACGGAACTTCGCGCCCCGCCGCAGCACCAGACAACACCCTGATCGCCGCATTCGGGACAGCGCCAGAGGCCGGAACCGCAGCTGGCGCGGCCATAAATGCAGCAGTTGCGGAAGCCATTAAACCCGCAGAACCTGCTTTGATCATCATGGTTTTTTCAAACCCTGCCTCAAGCGATTCGTCTACGTATTTGATTTTGTACTTGCCAATTTCCACGGTGTCGCTGTTTTGCAGCAGCTGCTTTTTTACCGCCTTGCCATTGACGTAAGTACCGTTGGTGCTGTTGAGATCCTCGACATGAACTTCAGCGCCAGACATTTGTAAGACGGCATGCTCCCCGCTGACGGCGAGGTTGTCAATCACGATATCGTTGTAAGGACGTCGTCCCAGTGACGTTCGATCCTT
>JAYVEE010000191.1:0-4107 GCA_043749005.1 Polaromonas sp.
AGTGTCGTCACTGCTACACCATCAACAGCCTGCACGACCGTGCCGGGCTTGAGGCCTGCAACGTCCGCCGGGCTGCCTTCGCTGACGCGCAGCACCTGAACACGCCCGCCCTGGTCGCTGGACGTGACGCCCAGCCAGGCTCTGGCGCTTTGCCTGCTGCTGCCGAGTTGCTGCATCTCTGCCAGGATGGGTTTGAGCAAATCAATCGGCACAAACATGTTGCCGGGGTTACGTGTGTTTTCTCCCAGTGCATCCACTACAAACAATGAGCCAATGCCCATCAGCTCGCCTTTTCGGTTGAACAGCGGTGCGCCGCTGTGGTTGCCGCGCCCACTGCTGACGGGCGGGCTGGTGAACAGGGCGTTGTCGAGGTGGTATTCCCACGTGCCTGAAAACGCCCGCTGGCTGACCAGTTGCGTGATGCTCACGCCACCCGCATCGCCATCGTTGGCTCCGGTAGCGGCCATCAACGGCTCGCCGGGCTTTAAATCTTGCTGGCTTCCCAGCACGACAGGCGCGATGCTGCGCATTGGCAACAGCGGCCTGATAAGGCCAAAGCCCGTGGCCAGGTCATAGGCCACAGCTACGGCTGGCAAGGTTTTGCCTTCTTGGGTGACAATTTCGATTTGCTGGGCTTCCAGCATCAGGTAGCCAATGGTCAAAATCAGTCCGTCACTGCCAATCACCACACCCGAACCACTGCGGTTGACGCCTAACGTTTGAGCCGACCGCGCGCCCTCAACGGCGCTGACCTTGACTCCCACAACGGCTGCATTGGCTTTGATCATCGCATCCATGATGCTTTGCGTGCTGCTCGGGCTTGAGGCGGGTGCTGTGGCGGCGTGGCTTGAGGCGAATGCTGCAATAGCAAACGGCAAGGCGAATACCAGCTTTGAAAGGGAAGGTCGCATGTTGGAACTCCTGAACGTGCCGGGCGGGATGGACAGCACGCCCACGCAGGATGCGCCTTTTTTAATGTTGCTGCAAGGCCTTGGGCGTGTCTTTTTCTGCCGCTGCCGCAATGCATGCTGCCAAACGCTCACTATTGCCCAACTCGTTCGCCAAAATCAGCACCAACCGGGCATTCAGGGCTTCTGACTGTTCACGGCTCAAACTCCCGTGGGCGTCCAGCAGGCGTTCATAAAACAGGTCTGCGTCTTCAAAATTCAGGTTATCTTTCATGCGCTGTTTCCACACGCAGTATTCAAAGTGCGCGTAAATTCAGCATCAATTTGCTGGCCCGTTGCGGCGATGTAGCTGTCAGGGCGCAGTAGTGCCCAGCCGACGCCGCCCACGCTGGCTGCCAGGTGGCCTTCAGGGTCGAGTACATGCTCTTTGATGGTGGCTGGCATGCCGCGGCCAGGCACGTGTACGGCGCGCATATCGGTGTGGTCTGTCAGCATGACAATTTGCCTGAGCTGGGCGGGCTTGAGCACGCCAAACACCAACAGCAGCAGGCGGCCTTGCGCCCACCTTAAAAGGTCGGCCAGGTCGCCCGCACTGCCGTCAGCCCAGCGCAATGCTACGTTTTGCAGGGCACGCCCGCCTGTGGGCCCGCAGACGCGGGAGCTGCTGTAGATGTTGGGTGTTGACATGCGGCCCGTGTTGACCAGCTGACGTGCAAACACATGGCGCTTGGCCAGACTGATGGCGGCAGTGCGAAAGACGCGCTCCATGCCATCCGCGGGGCGCAAAAAGCGGGCGGTTCGGTTGGTAACTAGGACGTTTTGCGTGGCGGCTTCGTGGCGTTCTTCGTGGTAGCTGTCCAGCAATTTTGGGTATGCACGGCCCGTCACCACGGCCGCCAGCTTCCAGGCCAGGTTGTCAGCGTCCTGGACGCCCGAGTTGCCGCCGCGCGCACCAAACGGGCTGACCACATGTGCCGCATCGCCAACAAAAAACACCCGGCCATGGCGCATCTGGTCCACACATTCGCTGCGGTAGGCGTACGGGCCGACCCAAACGATGTCGTACTCGCTCGGGCTCACAACCCGGCCCAATTGGCCATTGATGCGATGCCGTACAACGTCTTCACGGCTGACTTCTTGCGGGTCGTCATCCGGCCGCATCTGGTAGTCGATGCGCCACACGCCGTCGGCCATGAGGTGCTGCCAGACGGCCCGGCCTTCGTTAAAGGGTGCTTCTATCCAGGTGTGGCGCTCCACAGGCGGCGGGTTTTTAAAACGCACATCAGCAATGCACCAGCGGTCGTCACCTTTTTTGGCGGTAACGCTGGCTTCACACCAGGCGCGAAACGGGCTGCGTGCGCCGCTGCAATCAATGACATGTGCGGCTTCAATTTTGTAGTCGCCTGCTGGTGTAGTGATGCCTAAAGTGGCAAAGTCGGCGTTTTGCTCAAAGGCAGTGATGCGGTTCTTCCAGCGCAGATCAATCGTGCGGTTGTTGTCGGCGTAAAGCTGCTCCACCAGAAAGCCCTCGACATAAAACTGCTGGATATTGATGAACGGTGGCTGCGCACTCACGTTGTGGGTGGTTGCAGCCGCCAAGTCAAACGAATACACCTCGTCATGCCCGGCAAAGGTGCGGCCCACGCTCCACTGCACGCCCTTGGCGGCGATGCGGTCGTAAAGCCCCAAACGCTTGAAAATCTCCAGCGTTTTTTGCGCATAACAAATGCCGCGCGACGATGCGCCTTTGACACCGACGGTGTTGTCTTCGTCCAGCAAAATGGCTGTCACGCGATACTGGTTGAGTGCACAAGCCAGACTCAAACCCGCCAGCCCGGCGCCGACGATCACGACAGGATGGCGGGTAATTTGGCCCGTCGCTAATTCAGGCGGCGGTATGAAAGGGTACTCAGGCAACTGGTAGCCGGTACCCGCAGAAAATTCATAGCCATTGCAGGCTGGAGCTTGCGTGTAATTTGCGGGCGCTTGCAGCATCAGATAACAACGTTTTCTATTCGATAAAGGCTTTTTAACAATTTTTTAAAAGTGCTTGAGTGTTTCATGCCAATAAATACAGGCGCAAAATGCTCATTATTTAATAGCAATTACAAGTCACGTCAGAGTTGCCCGCTCTGCCCGCCAGACTTCTTTGCGCGCCGTCCATTCGGCCAGGCGGGCATGCACATTAGCGCTTTCCTTTTGCATATGAACGTCGTCGGCCAATTGGGCTGTCAACTCCAGCCGCACGCCATTTGGGTCAAAGAAGTAAATGCTTTTAAAAATGTGGTGGTCTGTCACTCCCAGCACTTCAATGCCTTCGGCCTCCAGCCGCGTTTTCATGTCCTGCAGTTCACGCACGGTATTAACGCGAAACGAAATATGGTTGACCCACAGCGGTGTGTTGGCCGAAGGTAGCGCTGCCTGGTCATCGCCGAGGTCAAAAAACGCGATGAACGAGCCATCTTGCAAGCGAAAAAAGAAGTGCGTATATGGACAGTATTCACCCGTGCTGGGCACGATGTCGCTTTGAATGATGTGAAATAGCGGCAGCCCCAAAATGTCTTCATAGAAATGTCGCGTTTCCTCTGCATCTTTGGCCCGGTAGGCATAGTGATGTAGCTGCTGGATGGGGGCGGGCAGAGGTAATGTGCTGATTAAAGATGTCATTTTTTAATTCTACTATTCGTAACTCATTTACTGTATCGTAATTTTTGAATCTTGCCAATTTCATGCCAAATGTTGATAGCGGCAGGCTTGAACACAGAACAGCGGTAAAGTCGTTGCGTCATCACACCCATCTGAACCATGCTGTTTTTACTTTCTCCCGCCAAGTCCCTTGACTACGATACCCCCGCGCAAGTCAGCATCCACACTCAACCCTTGTTCAGGCGCCAGTCAGCAGCGCTGATAGACATTCTTAAAACCAAGTCGCCACAAGACATCAGTGGCCTGATGAAGTTGTCCGACGCACTGTCTGGTTTGAATGTGGCGCGGTATCAAGCCTGGTCCAAAAAATTCACCACTGAAAATTCAAAGCAAAGTGTGCTGGCTTTCAATGGAGATGTATATGAGGGGCTGAATGCCAAAACGTTAAATGCGGCGCAGCTGGACTGGGCACAAACGCACTTGTGTATTTTGAGCGGCCTTTACGGTGTGCTGAGGCCGCTTGATTTGATGCAACCGTATCGACTTGAAATGG
>JAYVEE010000192.1:0-4107 GCA_043749005.1 Polaromonas sp.
CCGATCACACGCATGTTGGAGCTCTCAGAAATACTGAATACCAAGTAGAGCGCTGCAGTCAATCCAATCAGCGATTGCCATAAATACTTTTCGCGAGAACGCATGCCTTCCGGATCTTTGTGTACTACTTTGCGCCAGTCATCAACCCAGCCGATAGCACCGAAGCCCAAAGTAACCAGCAACACAATCCAGACAAAACGGTTTGACAAGTCAGCCCACAAGAGCGTTGACACTGCAATACAGAACAAAATCAACACGCCACCCATGGTGGGAGTTCCTGATTTGCTCAGATGCGTTTGCATGGCATATTCACGAATCGGTTGGCCTATCTTGAGTGCAGTCAGCCTGCGTATCACGAAAGGCCCGGCTACCAAGCCCATAAGCAATGCCGTCAGCGCTGCCATCACCGCACGGAACGTCAGATATTGAAAGACCCGGAAGGATCCGAACTCAGGCGACATACCCTGAAGCCATTGAGCCAGGCTAAGCAGCATGTTGGGTTTCCTTGTGTTTTTTGGTTTGAGCCCGCTCATGCGCTGTGATGGCCTGCACAACACGCTCCATTTTCATAAAGCGCGAACCTTTGACAAGCACACTGCCTACATGCGGCAACTGCGCAAGTACAGCTGCATTCAATGTATCGATGTCATTGAAATGCAGACCCCTGTCAAAGCTGCTGCTGGCTATTAACGATTGCTCGCCCAGGGTGTAGAGGCTTTCAATACCTTGTGCTTTTGCCCAAAGCCCAGCTTCTTCATGAAACTGCAGGCCTTTGTCTCCCACCTCGCCCATGTCACCCATTACCAGAAGGCGTGGACCAGGCAATGCAGCCAGCACATCAATAGCGGCACGCATGGAGTCAGGATTAGAGTTGTAGGTGTCGTCTATCAGGTTAATGGTTTTGTTTTGAAAGTTGATTTGAGATGCGCGTGAACGTCCTTTGACGGGTTCAAACGCTGTGAGCCCTGCTGCGATGCAAGCCACGGGTACACCGGCCGCCAGTGCGCAAGCCGTAGCAGCCAGTGCATTTTTAAGGTTGTGCCGGCCAGCAACATGCAGCCTGAATTCAAACGTACCTTCAGGCGTTGACGCCAATACCCGCCAGCAGTTTGCGTCCCAATGCGCAGCAGCCGTAACATCAGCCGGGCCGCTTAACGCAAAGGTAAGTCGCGCGCGAACCCCGGCAGCCTTGCGCCAGATAGCGGTGTAATCATCGTCGGCAGGAAACACGGCTATACCCTTTGTATCCAGGGCATCAATGACTGAGCCATTTTCATGCGCCACAGCTTCAACCGTGCCCATGAATTCAAGATGCTCCCGCTGGGCGTTGTTCACCAACGCCACAGTCGGCTTGGTCATATCGGCGAGGTAAGCAATTTCGCCTGGATGGTTCATACCCAATTCAACGACGCCGAGTTTGTGATCAGCAGTCAACCGTAACAGCGTCAAAGGTACGCCGATGTCGTTGTTCAAGTTCCCTTCAGTCGCGAATGCCTGGTCACCCTGGCAAGCACGCAGAATGCAGGCAATCATCTGCGTCACTGTGGTCTTGCCGTTGCTGCCCGTGACTGCGACTAGCGGCAAATTAAACTGCGCACGCCAGCCTTTGGCAAGCTGACCCAGGGCAAGTCTTGAATCACTGACCTGCAAACCAGGTAAACCTGCAGCATCCAGGCCGTGCTGCGCGATCGCTGCAACTGCTCCCTGCACTTTGGCCCGTGCCAAAAAGTCATGGGCGTCGAAATTGCCGCCCTTGAGTGCCACAAAAAAATCACCTGGCAACAAGCTGCGTGTGTCGGTATGCACGCGCTTGATCGTCGTATTGGCGTCGCCAATCAGCGTCGCAGCATCAATCCAGCGCATCGCCTGACCTAGCATCATCATCGTGTCACCCCTGGTGCGCGCGGCAGTCGCAAATCAAGCGCTGCCTGTGCATGAAGCATGTCATCAAATGGGTGTTTGATACCGCCAGTTTCCTGATAAGCCTCATGCCCTTTGCCGGCAAGCAGCACGACATCGTCTGGCTGCGCGCTAGCTACTGCTTGTGCGATCGCCAGGGCACGATCAGCCTGTACCTTTACTGATGAACTGAGCGTCAGTCCCAGCAAAATCTGGCTGATGATGGTCGCTGGATTTTCTCTGCGCGGGTTGTCGCTGGTGATCACAATCTGGTCTGCATTTTTTTGTGCAGTCGTTGCCATCAAGGGGCGTTTTGACACATCTCGGTTACCACCGCAACCAAACATACACCACAACTGCCCTCCTCTAGCCTGTGCAACGGGTTTGAGGGCCAACAGCACCTTTTCAATAGCATCTGGCGTGTGGGCGTAATCCACCACAACCAGTGGTTTGCCAGCTTGATTCAGGGTGTTCAGACGCCCGGGTACCGCAGACAAATGGCTGCACGCGTTTGCAGCATCTTCGAGCGTTACTCCCAAAGCGCGAAGCACACCGATCACACCCAGCAGGTTGGAGACGTTGTACCGACCTATCGCGCCAGTAGTTACGGTTCGCCGTTCATTTCCCTCAACTACAGTAAAGCTCAATGCGTCAGCATGTTGCTCAATGGCCTCGGCTTGCAACCTTGCTGGTTGATCGATGGCTACTGTCCAGACATCAATGCTTGATTTTTTTAGCGCCAGAGTTAATTCGCAACCTTTGGCATCATCAGTATTAATGACGGCAGCCTGCAGATCCGGCCAGGAAAAAAGCGATGCCTTGGCTGTCCAGTAGTCCTGCATGGAGCCGTGATAGTCCAGGTGATCTTGCGTAAAGTTTGTGAATACAGCCACTTGCAGATGCGTTGCATCCAGACGCCTTTCTGCAATGCCAATTGATGAGGCTTCAATGGCGCATGCGGCAAAGCCGTCGTCCGCAAAGCGGCGCAACTGTTGTTGTAGTAACACCGGATCAGGAGTAGTCAAGCCGTTAAACGCCATTGCGCCAGGCATTCCAATCCCCAACGTGCCGATCACGCCGCATTTCCTGTCGAGCTTGCCAAGTGCCTGCGCCAACCACCATGCCGTAGAAGTTTTGCCATTGGTTCCAGTAATGGCAATGGTTTGCAGATGTTTGCTGGGCTTTTCATAGTAAGCCGCTGCAATGGGCGCAGCAGCGGTTTTCAAGCCGGCATATGCAGCAATTTTTGTATCAACAAAACCATAGGCTTCAATGCCGCCCATTTCGACAAGGCACGCACCAGCACCCGCCTTGAGGACATCTTCGACATACTGACGAGCATCAACTGCTGCACCCGGCCAGGCAATAAAGCCGTCGCCTGAGCCAACTTTGCGGCTGTCAGTCGTCAAGCTGCCCGTCACCAGCGCATGCAACCAGCTTGCAGCTTGTTCTGGTGTGTGCAGTAGCGTAATCAAAACGATTCTTCCACTGTACGCATAACAATTTGCGGTTTGACCGACATGTCAGGCTGGACACCCTTCATACGTAGCGCCTGTTGCACCAACTCACTGAAAACGGGCGCTGCCACTTCACCACCGTAATATTTGCCCGCCCTGGGCTCATCGATCATCACCGCCACAATCACACGCGGCTTGTCAATGGGCGCCATCCCGACAAACCAGCCGCGATACTTTCGGTCCTTATCGGTGCCGTAGCTTCTGCCCACCTGTTTAAAGGCGGTGCCCGACTTGCCACCCACCGAATAACCCAGCGTCTGAGCCTTCTGCCCCGTACCGCCGGGTCCTGCTGCCATTTGCAACATTTTGCGAACCTCCATCGCCGTTTTGGCCGAGAAAACCTGTACGCCCGTTGCAGGCTGATCGGTCTTGAGCAGGGTGACATCAATAATTTGCCCATCATGGCCAAACACAGTGTAGGCACGCGCCATCTGGAAAAGGGATGCAGACAAACCGTAGCCATAGGACATCGTGGCCTGCTCAATGGGCCGCCATGTTTTGTAAGGCCGCAGACGCCCTGACACCACGCCCGGAAAATCAATTTGCGGCTTTTGCCCAAATCCAGCCTGTGAAAATGTCTCCCACATTTCACGTGGCTGCATTTGCATGGCCATCTTGACCGTGCCCACATTGCTGGATTTTTGAATCACTTCCTGTACCGTCAACATGCCATGTGGATGGGAGTCCGAGA